>CBHFOL010000043.1:0-32635 GCA_965995405.1 uncultured Saccharothrix sp. | reverse complement strand
CCGCCCACGCACGGCCCCGCCACCCCGAACGCGCTCCCAGACCACGCGCTCCCAGACCGCCAGACCGCGCACCGCCCAGACCGCGCCCACCGACCGCACACCGCTGCCGACCGCCGTACGCCTGGACCCAGCCGCCCGCCCGCGACAAGCCCGCCCACGACAACACGTGCGGACAACGCGTGCGCTGACCGCCACCACCAGGCAGGATGTGCCGCGTGGCACTTCCGCTGAACCCTCCCGTGCAGCCGATGCTGGCAACCGCGGTGGACGAGATCCCGACCGGCGCGGACTGGGTGTTCGAGCCGAAGTGGGACGGCTACCGCTGCCTGGTGTTCCGCGACGGCGACGAGCTGACCCTCCAGTCCCGCAGCGGCAAGCCGCTCAACCGGTACTTCCCGGAGGCGGTGGCCGCGCTGCTGCGCACCCTGCCGGACCGGGTCGTGCTGGACGGCGAGTTGGTCGTCGCGAAGAACGACAAGCTGGACTTCGACGCGCTGTCCGAACGCATCCACCCGGCCGCGAGCCGGGTGAAGCTGCTGTCCGAGCAGACGCCCGCGAGCTTCGTGGCGTTCGACCTGCTCGCGCTGGGTGACGAGGTGCTGCTCGACGAGCCTGGCACGGCCCGCCGGGCGCGGCTGGAAGCCCTGGTCACACCGGGTGACTCGCTGTACCTGACACCCGCGACGACCGACGCCGGGGTCGCCCGGCAGTGGTTCGAGCTGTTCGAGGGCGCGGGGCTGGACGGCGTGATCGGCAAGCCCGCGACCGCCGGGTACACGCCCGGCAAGCGGACCATGGTGAAGGTGAAGCACCAGCGGACCGCCGAGTGCGTGGTGGCGGGTCTGCGGTGGCACAAGGACACCGAGCCGGGCACCGCCGTCGGGTCGCTGCTGCTGGGGTTGCACGACGACCGGGGCGTGCTGCACCACGTGGGTGTCGTCGGGTCGTTCAAGGCGGCCGAGCGGCGGGCGTTGGCGCAGGAGTTCGCCGGGCTGATCACCGACGGTGAGCACCCGTGGCTGGTGGAGCCGGACGGCCGGCGGCTGCCGGGCGAGATCAACCGGTGGCGCGGCAAGCACGCCGACTGGGTGCCGCTGCGGCCGGAGCGCGTGTTGGAGATCGCCTACAGCCAGACCGAGGGCGCGGCTCCCGCCCGATTGCGGCACAACGGCCAGTTTCGGCGGTGGCGGCCGGACCGGACGCCCGAGTCGTGCGGCTACGACCAGCTGGAGCAGCCCGCCCGGTACGACGTGGAGTCGGTGCTGCGCGGCGAGGTCCGGCCGGCCTGACACCCGTTCGTGCCCGGTGGTGCGGCATCTTGCGGCGGGGCTCCACCGGGTGCGGTACAGACGCACACCCCTGACGCGCCTGTGCCGCCGGCCGGCTCGGACGGATGTCCGGGCCGTGGTCTCCGGCGGACCCGGCCGATCAGGCAGAAACGGACCGATCGGGTTCGCCCCGACCACCACGGCCGGCCGCCTTGAGCCCGGCTGAACCAACCTGAAGCGAATTTCGGGAGCTGTAGCGGATTTCGGGAGCTCCGCCAAACCGGCCCGGTGTGATCGCCCGGCCGCGTACCGTGATCGGGCGTGGCGGATGCGGATGTCGATGTGCTCGTCCGGGAGTTGGACGAGCGGATGCTCAAGGACTTCAAGCGGCTCACGCGGTGGGGGCTGGCGCATCGCAGCACGGGTGTCCTGTACACGATCGTGCTGATCCTGGTGCCGGCGGTGCTGGCGGTCGGGTTCGCGTCGTCGGAGACCGTGCTCGGCAAGGCGCTGCTGCTGGTCACGGCCGTCGTGGGTGGGCTGAACGTGACGTTCAAGCCCTACCTGCACAGCCAGAAGCGCCGCTCGGACGTCAACACCATGCGCCGGCTGCGCGACCAGTTCCGGGGCGAGGTGGCCAAGGGCGACGACGTGATCGCCGTGTACGAGAAGTACTCCGCGCAGTACGCGGCGATCTTCGAGGCACGCGGCCGGGAACTGGTCGACGGGCGGCTCGGGTCCGAGGAGCCTACCGACCCGACTCGCGAGCAGCGCTGACCTTCGCCAGGAACTCGTCCACCGGCCAGCGGGCGATCTCGCGGCCGATGACGTCCAGCGGCAGGTCGGCCAGCCGTTTGAACCGCACGCAGGACTTGCCCATGTCCAGTTTGCGCCCGGTGGCCTCGAACTCGGCGCGGAACTCCTGCTCACGCTCCCCGTACACGGTCAGCAGGTACAGCGACAGGTAGTTCTTCTGCGACGCGAGCGCCACGTAGCCCAACGGCTGCCCGTTGTAGGTCTTCCCGGACCGGCTCAACGGCACCGAATAGGTGATCATGCCCCACGCCATGCCCTCGTCGTACCCGTCGGGCAGGTTGTCGACGATCACCTCCCGCACCGCCGCGACGATCTCCCGCCGGTCCTCGGGGAGTTCCGCCAGGTACTCCTCGACCGTCTCCGCGTTGCTCCGCACCATTCAGACCTCCGGACGAGCCGTTCGGGTCGCCCCGACGGACGCCAGGACGACGCAGCACACCGCGACCCACTGTGCCGGCCGCAGCGCCTCGTGCAGCACGATCAGGCCCGCCAACGCCGCGACGGCGGGCTCCAGGCTCATCAGGATGCCGAACACGCGCGGCGGCATGCGGCGCAACGCCTCAAGTTCCAGCGAATAGGGGATGACCGACGACAGCAGCGCCACCGCCGCGCCCGCGATCAGCACCACCGGGTCGAGCAGGGCCATCCCGGCGTCGGCGATGCCGAACGGCAGCGCGAGCGCCGAGCCGAACACCATGGCCAGCGCCAGGCCGCGCCCGTCGGAGGTGCGGCTGCCGAGCGCGGCGGCCAGCAGGATGTAGCCTGCCCAGCACACGGCGGCGGCCAGCGCGAACAGCACGCCGACGAGTTCCAGGCCGCCGTCGGCCCTGGTCAGCAGCACCACACCGGCCGCGGCGAGGAGCGCCCACAGGCCGTCGAGCCAGCGCCGTGACCCGAGCACGGCCACCGCGAGCGGCCCGAGGAATTCGATGGTGACGGCCGCGCCCAGCGGGATGCGTTCGATGGCCTGGTAGAAGGTGAGGTTCATCGCGCCGAGCACGAGGCCGTAGCCGGCGACGACGAGCAGGGTGCGCCGGTCCATCCGGAACGACGGCCGCCACACGGCGACCAGCACCGCGGCGGCGAGCACGAGCCGCAGCGTCACGGTGCCCGCCGGGCCGGCGATCGTGAACAGCTGTTTCGCGACGGCCGCGCCGACCTGGACGCTCACCACGCCGAGCAGCACCAGTGCGGGCGGCGGCACCGCGCCGAACACCCGTGCCACCGCCGCGAACCACCCCGGGCCGGAAAACCGCCGCTCAGGGATACCTTCCACGCGCACCATGACCACGTCGCCCATACTCCCCCCGCGCTCACCGAAGTCTCACCTGGATTATGTGAGGCTTTGCACCACCGTCGGGAGAGAGTGGAGGGACGACTGTGCCGCGTCGGCGTCACGCCGCCCTGTTGCTGGTGGCATTGAGCGCGCTGACCGCGTGCAGCGCGGGCCCGTCGACCCGGCCGGTGATCGCCGTGCACGGCGACGGCGCGGAAACGCAGGCGGCGGCGCCCACGGGTCCCCGCGAGTTCCCGCCGTTGCAGAACTTCAAGTCGAACCAGACCTGGTCGCCGTGCACCGAGCAGACGAAGCAGC
The DNA here is from genome assembly GCA_965995405.1 of uncultured Saccharothrix sp. Lineage (GTDB taxonomy): Bacteria > Actinomycetota > Actinomycetes > Mycobacteriales > Pseudonocardiaceae > Actinosynnema. The sequence goes on along the minus strand of CBHFOL010000043.1, from coordinate 28,957 downwards.
GGATGGGTTCGTCCGCGCCGGCCGGTGACCTGACCTACGAGTGCGCGCGGCTGACCGTGAAGCTGGACGCGCCGAACCGGCCGGGTCGGGGCAGCCTCGGCATGGCGCTGCTGAAGGTCGGTTCCGGCGGTAGCCCGCTGGTCGTGGTGGGCGACGCGGACGGCGAGCCCGGCACGTTGCAGGCGGCCCGGCTGGCGGCGTCGCTGCCGCCCGCGGTCCTGAGCACGTTCACCCTGTTCGGAGTGGACCGGCGGGGCACCGGCCGGTCGGACGGGGTGCGGTGCGTGCCGGAGGCGGCGCGGGTCGGCATCATCGAGTCCGATCCGGACTCCGGTTCGCAGGACGACCTGTTGGAGTCCATCGGCCGGGCCAGCCAGGAGTGCGTGCTGGACCTGGAGAACCGGCTGCCCGCGATCGACTCGTGGCGCGCGGCGGCGGACCTGGAGCAGCTGCGGGAGTCGCTGGGTGTGCCGCACCTGAACGCGATCGGCGTCGGCGACGGGTCGAAGGTGCTGACGTACTACGCGAGCCGGTTCCCGGACCGCATCGGCCGGATGGTGTTCGACGGCGCGCCGGACCCGACGCTGGACGTGCCGGGTGTGGCCGAGGCGAAGGCGGTCGCGGCGGAGGCGGCGTTCGCCGCGTTCCAGAAGGACTGTGTGATCCGGGGGTGCGCGCTCGGCGCGGACGCCACGAAGCGGTTCACGGCGCTGCTGACCTCGTTGCGCGCCAAGCCGATCCGGGGCAGTGACGTGGATCTGACGGCCGGCACGGCGGTCACCGCGGTCCTGGCCGGGCTGGCGGACCGGGCCAGGTGGCCCGCGCTGGCGGACGCGCTGGTGGCCGCCGAGGCGGGCAACGGCGCTCCGCTGACGGATTTCGTGCGGCCCCTGGTGGTGGACGGCGACGACAGCACGCCGTGGCTCGACCCGGGCATCCTGACCGCCTGCAACGACACCACGACCCGCATCCCGCCGGAGCGCGTGGCGGGGCTGACCGGTGACTGGCGCGGCAAGCACCCGCTGTTCGGCGCGTGGTTCGCCCGCCGGCTGCTGGTGTGCGGGCCGTTCCCGGTGCCGGCGGCGGTGAAGGCGCCCAGGCTGACCAGTTCGCCGCCGATCCTGGTGCTCAGCACCGCGACCGACCCGGTGACGCCGCAGGGCGGCACCCAGCGCGCGGCGCAGGCGCTGCCGGCGGGTGTCGTCGTCGGCTGGCAGGGCAGCGGGCACGGCGCGCTCGGCCGGTCGGCGTGCGCCACCCAGGCGGCCCAGGAATTCCTGGTGGACGGCAAACAGCCCACCGGCGGCACGGTCTGCCCGCCCTGATCACCAGATCCGACCCTGATCGACAAATCGACGGAAAACGGGCTCCGGGTGTCGGGAAGTATTTGTTCGCGATAAATACACGCGGCACCGGCGGGCTCGGCCGAAAACGTTCCCGCGAATTTCCGGAACGACCGACGGCCCCCGGAGCCGAAGCGCCGGGGGCCGTCGTGGTGGTCTCGCGGAGGATGCGGACTAACAGCTGGAGCAACACCCGCAGCCGGGACCGGTGCACCCGCCGCAGCAGCCGCAACTACCGGCCTGGGGCTGTTCCACCGTTGTGATCTCTACCGCCATCATGGCCTCCCCGTGATTACGCGGACATCCAACTGGCAAACTACGACGGCAACTACGGTCCGCCCTACCGCCGGCCGTGGGAAGCCATGTCACCCGATCGCGGAACATTTGTCATCAGAACGTCGCACTGCGTGTCCATATTTCAGCCGGTCAGCTCATCCAATGCCCGCTGTGCCGCCTCAAGTTCCGCCCGGAGTTGCTCGACCCGGGCCAAGTGCCGTTCCCGAGCGGCACTCAGAATCGTCTCCACGGCCTCGTCGACTTCGGGCAGGAGCAGCTTCGCCGCCTGCGACACGGCGGACGCCGCGATCGGCGCGCCTTTCAGCACGCGCTTCGTGCCGGTCTGCACGTCGACCGTCCACTCCCCTTCGGCGGTCGACGTCAGCGTCACGGTCACCTCGGCGGGCTTCGCCGGCTTGCGCCCGGACGGACGCGGCGCGGGAACGGTCGGGGCGGGCGCGGGCTTGGGCTTCGGTTTGGCGGGCACGGGCTTCGGCTCCGGGGTGTAGATGTGCTCGATCGGGGCGGGCGCCGGCGCGGCCACGGGTTCGGGTTCCGGCGCGGGCGGCGGGGTCCGCTTGCGCGGCGCGGGCTTCTCCAGGGTGAGCTCGCCCGGCGAGAACGACAACTCGTCCTTCGCGCCGGTCGGCCGCACCTGGATGAAGTCGCCTTCCGGCGGGTCGGTGAACGCGAGCACCTTCGCCGATCTGCCCGCCTCCACCCCCACGGCGGCGGACGTGAACCACACCGCCGGCGAGCGGCCCTCGGCGAGTTCCGCGCGCAGGTGGTCGAGATCCGCCTCGGACAAGGAACTCTGCTTCGCCTTCGCCATCGGGCACCTCCACTGCCGATCAAGATCCGTCGCGTGCAGCTTGCCCTACGACACCGACAATTCCGCGAGCCGCCGGTCGTGCGCGGGGGCGAACACCCACTGTGGGACCGGCGTGCCCGCGAACGCAAGCGGCTCGTCGCCTGCCCTGCGGCGACACGTTTTACTCCGGATGGCGTAACCGAATCGCCGGTCCACTGTGGATGCCTCAGTCCAGAAGTCCACAGTGGACAGTCAGACGATCGGGCCGGAAGGCTTGCCGGGAACGGTCAGTCCTCGACGCGCAGCCGGTACTCGCACCCGTACTCGACCGCGTACTGGAGGTCGTAGTGGTGCACGATCTTGGGGCCGCTGTGCAGGTGCACGTGGGTGACGGTCGGCTTCGGCGCGTCCTGCGGCTTGGCGCGCGAGTCGACCCGGCCGTCGAGGGGGCCGCCGACGAATCGCACCACATACGTACTCGTCATGGCTGGCCTCCCTCACGTCGGCGTCGCCGTTCATGGTACGAGAGGTGTAGTCGGTTCGCGGCTGATCCGCCGGGACAACTAGCCGGTTGGCCCAAACCGGTGCTCGGCGAGACCCTCGAACGTGGTCGCCCAGGTCCACCCGGTCCGGGAAGTCGGGATCCGCTCCAGCCGGAGCGGGTCCCGACCGGCGAAGAGTTGTTCCAGCCCACTGCCCCCGGCAGTGCGACCCCAACCGTGTGCCGAGCCGATATGTCCGCCGTCGCGGACAGGAGAACCGACCATTCCTCGGGTCGGGACTCATTCGAGTCCGTATCGAATCAATTGACTCGAAAAAACAAGGGTGATTGAGTTCGACAACGGACATCAGCCCACCGACTCGGACGCGACGCAGCCGGGTCCACCGCACGGAGGGTTGCGATGCTCAGAGGTCTCACCGCCTTCATGGTCGGCCATCCGACCGACCACCGGATGCCCCTCCTGCTCAGGTCCACGGCGACCGCCCTCACGATCGGCTGCCTACCGGGGATTGCCCTCGACTCTACCGCCACATTCGTCACGCTCTGCCTGGCCGTCGCGTCCGCACTATTCGGGGCGAGCATCTTTTCCCCCAACAGTCGAACGACCCCGGAGAACAAAGTCCAGGTACGCGAGAGACTGATCTCCCGCTATTGCGACACCCTCTACCGCGAGTGCCAACCGCTGTGGCGAATCGATCGCTGGACGGAGTCTGTCGAGGTCAACAGGAACGGCGACGTCATCGCGTCAATCCTGGTGCACGCCGCTGTACTGAGAAATGATCTTCCTTTCTTCCGGATACACATAGGACCGAACTGGAATCAACCTCACGACTCCCGACGCAAGGTCCGGACCAACCTGACGAGAATCCGGTTCGATGACGCACGGACCGAGCCATGCGAACAGACTTTCAGCTGGCTCCCGGACGGGAGACTGGAGATCATCGCACATTTCCCGGTCACCCCGCCGGCGAAGGGTGACGAGATCGTATTCCGATTCGAGGTGGTCTGGCCCCAGAAAGCGGCACCGCTCATGCGGTTCCGCCAGGCGGATGAATTCGTGATGACAATGGGCAATCCACTGGCATACCTGTGCTACCGAGTGACACTGCCGGCAGGCACGGACGTGCACGCCACACCCGTCGATCTCCAAGAGGGCGTGGACAGGTACCGGCTTACCACGTCCGCCGCAAGCCACCGGCCGATGGTCGAATTGATTGCGCACGACATCGCCGCCGACCGCAGGTTCGGCATGCGTCTCGCGCTCGGGTAGTCAGTCCGTCTTGCGGGCCTTCGACGGCTGCACGCGGGGCGGCTCGCCGGGCATCTTCGGGTAGTCCGGCGGGTAGGGCAGTTCCCCGCGTTCGTCGGCGGCGTACCAGTCGAGGAGGGTTTCCAGGCCGAACGCCTCGTCGTCCAGGGAGGCGTGCGGGTCGCCGTGCTCGGCGAGGTACCCGGGGACGGTCAGGACGTCGAAGTCGTCGGGGTCCACGGTGGGCAGGCGGTCCCAGGTGACCGGGGTGGAGACGGTGGCGCGGGGTGTGCCGCGCACCGACCAGGCCGACGCGATGGTGCGGTCGCGGGCGGCCTGGTTGTAGTCCAGGAACACGCGTTCGCCCCGCTCCTCCTTCCACCAGGAGGTGGTGGCCAGGGTCGGCACCCGGCGCTCGACCTCGCGGGCCAACGCGATCACGGCGTGCCGGACGTCGATGAAGTCCCACTCCGGCCGGATCCGCACCGCCACGTGGATGCCGCGCCCGCCGGACGTCTTGGGGTAGCCCGTCATGCCGAGTTCGCCGAGGACTTCGTGGAGGACCAGCGCGACCCGGACGGCGTCGGCGAAGTCCGTGCCCGGCTGCGGGTCCAGGTCGACCCGGAGTTCGTCGGGACGGTCGGTGTCGGCGCGCCGCACCGGCCACGGGTGGAAGTCGAACGTACCGAGGTTCGCCGCCCACGCGAGGACGGCGGGCTCGGTCGGGCAGACCTCGTCGGCGGGACGTCCGGACGGGAACTTGATGCGGGCCGTCCCGACCCAGTCGGGCGCGCCCTTGGGCAGCCGCTTCTGGTAGAAGGCCTCGCCGGTCACGCCGTCCACGTAGCGCTTGAGCGTCGTGGGGCGGTCGCGCAGGACGTTCAGCAACGGGTCGGCGACGGCCAGGTAGTACTCCACCACCTGGCGCTTCGTGATGCCCCGTTCCGGGAAGTAGACCTTGTCCGGGTTCGACACCCGCACCGCACGCTCACCGACGGTCAGCTCCAACGCTTGGGCCACACGGGTGAGCCTAACAACCCATGGGCGCGGCGCAGCGCAGGTCGGCGCGGTCTGCCGGTCGACCGATCGCCGAACAGGTGACGCCGATTCGACCCGAAAGTGAGGAATAGTCACCGTAAGAAACGGGTCTGCGCCCGGTTGCGGGCAGTTGCGACAACACTCGGAGGTATGGCGTCGAGACACTCTCCACGCCCGCCGAATCCGTCGTCCTCGACTTGGTCGACCCGCCCGACCTGCGCCTTTATTCCATACTGACGAGGTATCCGCATTGCTGCGGTCGGTCACCTCCTAGCCCATTCGGATGCACACCGCTCGACGCACTCCAAACCTGAATGGAATTCCACTAGAGTCACCGATTGACCACAGTACGCAACGGGGAGAGGTGTGCGCTGTGACCAGCGGCAACGTCCTGACGGGCCTGTTCACCCGCGGACTGGGCGACATCATCGAAGCCGCCAAGGCCGTATCGCTCGCCGCCGAGACCAAAGCCCTCTCGATCGACCCCCACGTGGTCGACACGATGCTCAAGAAGCTCACCGACATGCAGGACGCCCTGACCGATATCCAGCGTAAGTCTTCCATGTTGGAAACCAAGACGCCGTTGGGTGGCGGATACGCCGAAGAAATCGGCCGGGTCAACGGCCGACTCGGCGAGCAGGTGCTGCGGGGGATCATCCCGGAAATGATCGAGGCGATCGGCGATCTCAAGACTCAGATCGACAAGAGTCGGGCATCCATTCAGAACGTCGACGAAGCCATTGCCCGGACGCACGACAATCTGTGACAGGACGGCGTGAACCCATGAAACCGGCACTTGTCCGCATCTTGTCCGCCTGCGTCGGACTGGCACTGCTGACCAGCGCGTGCGGAGGTGGAGCGAGCGGCCACCCCACTCCCGCCTCCACCATCTGGACCTGGGGTGGAGCACCCACGACCAGCAGTGGCGCCTCCGGCGGCCGAACGCTGGCGAACCTCAAGCCGTGCGACCTGCTCACGGCCGGCGAGGTGACGCAGATCGGCCTCACCAACCCCGGAGAACCGGATCGGGTGGCGGGCACCGAAACCTGCGACTGGAGGGTAAGCGGCAACGGAGGACTGACCGTCGGGCTCAACCCCGACCACGGAATCAAGGATCTCGACTACCAGGGCGAGCAGACGTCCACCACCAAGGCCGGCAAATACCAGGCGACCAAGGTCGAGGCGCACAAAGGTGCGAAGAACATCTGCCACGTGGTGATCTCCGTGACCGAATCGTCTTCCGTCCAGCTCATTTCGAACCTCACCACCAGTTCCACCGACACCGCCGCCGCGTGCGACCGGGCGGCCAAGGCCGCCGAACTGATCGCGCCCAAGCTTCCCTGACCTCCCGACCGCCACATCCCGACCGCCGCCGTCCCAGAGGGGGGATGAGATGACCCAGCGCGACCAGTCCCAGGTGCCCGAGCCGACCGCGAACTACCCCGCGCACCCGCACGTCGAGATGAAGCAGCAGGTGGAGGAGAAGTTCGAGCCCGGCCTCGCGGGTGAGATCGCCGACGAGTGGAGATCCATCGGGTCGACACTGTCCGACCTCGCGGACCAGTTCACCGTCCTGGTCAACGGTTCGGAGGCGGGCTGGACGGGGTCGGCGGCGGAGGGTGCGCGGGCCGCGTTGGCCAAGGTCGGGCGATTCAGCGAGATGACCGGGTGGCACTTCACCGCCACCGGGGTGGCGGTGCAGGACCAGACCACGGCCGCGGTCGAGGCGAACAAGCGGATGCCGGACCCGGTCGAGTACAACCCGGGCCGGATGGTGGACGACGCGCTCCACAGCGGCAGCCTGTTCCGGATCATCGCGTTGCCGGTGACGATGCCCGCGCAGAAGGCCGCCTCCGAGGCGGCCAAGGCGGAAGCGGTTCGGGTGATGGAGAGTCGGGACGACTCGATGCGGTCGGCCACCCGGACGATGCCCGCATTCGCCGAGGTTCCCGTCGTCACCCAGGACCAGGGCGTATCGACCGGGACCACGCAGACTTCTTCGGTCAGCACCGGCACGGTGGATCCGAGCACGCGGTTCGGCCCCACCGGCACGACGGGCACGACCGGGACCACCGGCACGACCGGGACCGTTGGCGACAGTGGTGGCACGACCCGGAGTTCGTGGGCGCAGCCGCCATCGGTCGGGCCGACACCGCCTGTGGGCACGCCGCCGGTCAACCGGCCGCCGACACCTCCCGGCACATCGCCGGTCGGGCCGCCCGGCGTCGGATGGCGGCCTCCGGTCGACCGGGGTCAGCACAGCCGGCCGACACCGCCTCGGCCCGTCCCACCTCCTCGGCCCGTCCCGCCTGTTCGCCAGGTGCCGGACCGGGTTCCGCCTGCGACCGGCGTTCCGGGTCGTGGGCCCGGTGGCGGGTTACCGGGTGGGGCGCGTGGGGCTGCGGGCTTCGGGCCGCTCGGGGCCGGCGGCCAGTCCGGCGTCGGTGTGCACGGTGACGCGGCGGCCAGAGGTGGCGCGGCGGGGCGCGGCGCGACGGGCGGGGCGCTGGGTGTGGGTGGTGCGATGGGAGGTGCCGGGCAGGGCCAGGGTGCCGAGGATCTGGAGCACCAGTCCAAATATCTGATCCCGACCGACGAGTACTTCGACGACAAGCGGTTGGTTGCGCCCCCGACGATCGGTGGACAGCCCGACGAATGAGCACCCTCGCGACGCTGTCCCTGCCCGCGTTCGACGTCCTCTGGGAAGACCTGGGTGCCGGGCCGATCCCCTACCCGTTCGACATCGACCAGCACGGCGGCACGCTCGACGAACGTGCCCGCGTCAAAGCCGCAGTGCACGACGACCTGGAACGGCTCGGTCTGCTCCGGAGAGGCAGGCCGGAGCCCGACCTGGAGGACGCGCTGCGCCTCATCGCCCGCCCCGGGCTGCGGATCACGGTCATGGGCAGGTCCGAAGCCGCGGAACTCCTGCGCGCGCAGGTCGTCGCACGCCGCGGGTACGTGGTGCGGGCCGTGCAGTCCGACGGTGCGGTCCGGCTGGACGTGTTGCGCGGAGTGAGCCCGGCCAAAGCGGCGGTGAGTGTGTTGCCGTGGTGTGGTGCCGGGCCGGGCAAGCCCGTCACGGTGGCCGCGTCCGCGCTTGAACCGGCCGCGCCGCAGGGACTGCTGGAGACCGTGCGGAGCGGTGGTGACGACGACGTCAAAGCGGTTCGGCGGATGCTGGCCGGGCCGTTCACCGGCACCGGGCACTTCACCCTCACCAACGGCGACGCCGAACTGGCGCCGGTGACCTGGATCGACACCCCGCGCGGCCGGTATGCCACGGTCGGGCGGGACTGGATCACCGTCGCGCCGGCCGACCGCGACGTGCTGGCAGGGCGGCTCAGCCGGGCACTCGCGTCGCCAGCCCCGTGACGAAGGCCGTCAGCGCCAGCTCGAAGCTGTCGTGGTCCAGTTCCCGGGCCACGGACGGCAGCAGGTGGGCCTTGTCGAGGTTCGGGTAGCGGTCGCGGTAGAGGGACTGGTCTTCGGAGAAGCCGCTGGAGAACGAGCTCAGCGCCGCGCCGAACACCAGGTACATCAGGGATGCGGCGATCATCGTCGCGTCGCGACGGGTCCAGCCGGCGGCGACCAGTCCGCCGTGCACGACGTCCAGGCGGCGCAGCGACTCGTCGCGGTGGGCCGGGCCGTAGGCCAGGAACGGGACGATGTTCGGGTGCCGGGCGAGTGCGGCCCGGTAGGAGCGGGCGCAGCTGATCAGGCCGTGCCGCCAGTCTCCGTCGGCGAATCCGGAGACGTCGACCTTCTCCAGGATCTCGCCCGCGACCTCGTGCAGCAGGTCGTCCTTGGTCGACACGTGCCCGTACAGCGACGCCGCCCGCACGCCCAGTTCGGCGGCCAGCTTCCGCATCGACAGCCCGTCCAGGCCGTCCCGGTCGATGATGTCCAGGGCCGCTGTCCGGATGCGCGAGGCACTCAGGATCGGGTTCCTCGGCATTGTCGGCTCCTCTTGCCCCGGGTTCGCCACCGCGCCTACCGTAGAAAACCTAACACCGTTCGTTAAGGGGGTCGCAGGGATGGGTCCGCGCCTCGGCGGCGGGATCCGGGAACTGCTCATCCGACGACGCGTTGCGGGCACCGGAAGGGGTACGCCATGGACTTCACGCTCGACGACGAGCAGAAGGAGATCCGCGACTGGGTGCGGACGTTCGTGCGCAGGGAGATCGTGCCGCTGGAACCGGAGGTGCTGCGCCGGGAGCGCGCGGGCGAGCCCGGTCTGCGGCGGGACGAGCTGAAAGCGTTGCAGGACAAGGCGAAAGCCGCCGGGTTCTTCGGCGTGCTGACGCCCCGCGAGTACGGCGGGATGGGGCTGGGCGCGCTGATGACCGCCCTGGTGGAGCAGGAGCTGGGCCGCAGCTTCGTGCCGTTCCGGTTCGGTGGCTACGCCGACAACATCCTGTTCCACGGCAACGAGGAGCAGCGGCGGCGCTACCTGCTGCCCACGATCTCCGGCGAGCGCGTGTCGTGCTTCGCGATCACCGAACCGGGCGCGGGATCGGACGCCAAGGCCATCCGCACGTCCGCCCGCAAGGACGGGGACGAGTGGGTGATCAACGGCGAGAAGACGTTCATCACGCAGGGCAACGAAGCGGACTTCGTGATGGTGTTCGCGGTGACGGACAAGGAGAAGGGCGCGGACGGCGGCGTCACGTGCTTCCTGGTCGACCGGGACATGGGCTGGAAGTCCGAGCCGATCGCCACCATGGGCGAGTGGGGGCCGGCGGCGCTGGTGTTCGACGGCGTGCGGGTGCCCGAGGAGAACGTGCTGGGCGGGGTCGGGCAGGGGTTCCGGCTGGCCATGCAGTGGATCGGGCAGGGCCGGTACCTGCTGCCGGCGCGGGCGTTGGGCTCGTGCGAACGGCTGGTGGAGATGGCCGTGGAGCAGGCGAAGAACCGGGTGACGTTCGGGCAGCCGATCGCCGAGTACCAGGCCATCCAGTGGATGCTGGCCGATTCGGCGGTGGAGATCGAGGCGCTGCGGTGGCTGGTGCTGCACGCCGCGTGGCTGGTGGACCAGGGTGCGGACTCGCGGCAGGCGCAGAGCATGGCGAAGCTGTACGGGGGCGTCAAGGCGAACGAGATCGTGGACCGGGTGCTCCAGATCCACGGCGGTATGGGGTACACGCGGGAGCTGCCGGTCGAGCGGTGGTACCGGGAGCTGCGGTTGTTGCGGATCTACGAGGGGACGGACGAGATCCAGCGGCGCACCATCGCGCGGAACCTGTTGAAGGGACATGCGAAGGTGACCGGCACGTTGGGCTGAGCCCGGTTCGAGGTGGGTCGGAGCTTGGGGTGAGTCGGAGCTCGGGGGAACGGCAGGCCGCAAGAGGCTCACCGGGGTGCGGGAAAAGGTTCACCGGGGTGCCGAAGCGGGTTCACGGGGTGTGCGCGGGGGTAGCGGACAGTCGTTGTCGGGGTATCCGGCAGCCACCCCGAGGACGGTAGGGCTGCCCCCACCCGCCCTCGGGTAGCGCACACCAGGGACTCTCCGCGCCCACCCCGACACGATGAGTGCATGCGATCACGACCCGCGGTCTTCGAGTCGGACCTGACCCGACAGCGCATCGCGACCGACGCAGGCACGTTCGACGCCATCGCGACCGGCCCGGTGACCGGGCGCAAGGTGCTGTTGCTGCACGGCGTGCCGGAGTGCGGCATCGAGTGGCGGCACCAGCTGCGCGCCCTGTCCGCGCACGGCTACCGGGCCGTCGCGCCGGACCTGCGCGGCTACTCGCCGGGCGTGCGGCCCCGGGACGTGTCCGGGTATCGGCTGGAGCACGCGGTGCAGGACGTGCGGGATATCGCCGACGCGTTGGGGTGGAAGCGGTTCGACCTGGTGGGACACGACTGGGGCGCGATCGTGGCGTGGCTGGCGGCGGCCCGGTACCCGTTGCGGATCCGGACGTTGACGGCGGTGTCCGCGCCGCATCCCGGGGCGTTGGCGCAGGCGTTGCGGACCGATCCGGACCAGCAGCGGCGGTGGGCGGGGTTGGACCACCTGCGGACGCCGGGGGTCGCGGAGCGGGAGTTGTTGGCGGACAACGCGGCTCGGCTGCGTGCGGGGTGGCCGGCGGCGATCCCGCCGGAGCGGGTGAGCCAGTACGTGCGGAGGCTGACCGAGCCGGGAGCGTTGACGGCGGCCCTGAACTGGTACCGGGCCAACGACTTCACCGGTGCGTACCGGCCGGTTTCGGTGCCCACGCGGTTCCTGTGGGGCGAGGACGACCAGGTGGTGGGTGCGGACGCGGCGCAGAACACCGGGCGCTGGGTGACCGGGCCGTACTGGTTCGAGGTGATGACGGGGGTCGGGCACTTCGTGCCGGAGGAGGCCGCCGAGGAGACCACCCTCCACCTGCTGGACCACCTGGCGACCTACTAACCGAAGGTCGCGCTGTCAAGTGGTCCGCCGGCATTGTCGTACCCGCCTGGGATAATTGACATCGGGGGCCGGAGGCCAAGCCCGGTCGGTCCTCGCTGAGACGGAGGCCGTCAGTTCTCAGCTTCGGCCGCCGGAATTGTCGTACCCCTGTGGCAGGCTGAAAGCAGGGGACCCCCTGGCGGGGACTTCTGCGCGAGCCTGCCGGGCCGAACGCTGTGGCGGCAGAGTCGTTGTGGCTGTTCAGGGCTGTGATCACGAGCCAAGACGATCGACCGTGCCCGGGACGGCGCTGCCACCGCCCCTCGGAACCCGTGACTCCCGCAGTGCGTCCCACCAGCACTCCCGCCAACGCCTGGACCAGCGCTTTCCGTCAATGCCTTGTACGCAGCGGGACCACGGCAGCGGGACCGAGGACTCAACGCGCCCGTCTTCCACCCAGGTCTCCACTGGTGTCGGGAACGCTATTCAAATGGACCACATCATCCGCTTTTACCAGTTCCCGGCCCCGGACGGGCGCTGCGGGGACGGTCCACGTCGCCACAAGCTCTTCGGCGCACCTCTGTGCACCTCACCCACGCCCCGACCAGAGCCAAACCCGGTCGGCAACCACGCACGACCGCCCACCCCAGTCGCCGTCATCGACTCCGCACGGGGCCGGCTCATCGGCACTGATCGGCCCGACGAACTTGTGGCCGGGGTGACCTCTCCACGTCGTGCCCGTCCGGGGCCGGGAAGTGGTCAAAAGCGGATAATATGGTCATTTTGATCAGCGTTCCCGACACCAGTGGAGACCTGCGTGGAAGACGGGCGCGCTGAGTCCTCGGTCCCGCTGCCGTGGTCCCGCTGCGTAGAAGAGAAGGGAAGTCCTCGGTCCCGTGCTCGGAAGACACGAGGAGTTCTCGGGCGACGGTGATCTTGTCCCCGGTATCGGCAGCACCCGCAGCACGGCAACCAGGCTTGGCGACTTTGTCGGAACCCTGCCCTGGACGGGGACATCCACGAGAGCCTGCCGGGCGCTGCTCCCGACGCTGTTCTCAGCTTCGGCCGCCGAAATTGTCGTACCCCTGTGATCGAATGAAGACAGGGGACCCCCTGCGCGGGGACGCTTGCGCGAGCTTGCGCTGCGGGCGACCACGAAGCTGGGCCGGGCTTGTCGTACCGGTGTGGGGCGGTCGGGGCCGGTGACGCTTGAGGCACCGGGTGTTGTGGTCGGGCGGGTCCTAGCCGCGTGCCGTGAGCATCTGGGCGCATACGCGCGTCAGGTGGCGGCGCATTACGTCGGATGCCCTGGTCCGGTCGGCGGCGGCGATTGCGGTCACCAGGGCGTCGTGGTCTTCCAGGGACGCGCGCTGGTGTGGTGGGTCGTCGCGTAGGCCACTGCGGAGCAGGACCACTCGCTGTTGGACCAGGCGGACCTGTTCGGCGATGTGTGGCGAGCGGGCGGCGTCCAGCAAGGCTTGGTGGAACGCCAGGTCCAGGCGGTACGGGAAGCGTTCGCCCGCCTGGTAGGTGCGGCGGGATTCGGCGCACACCTCGCGCAGGCGGGACACGTCGGCGTCGGTTCGGCGGGACGCGGCCAGTTCCGCCGCCGCGCATTCGAGGGCGGTTCGCAGTTCGAAGAGGGCTTTCACGTCGTCCGGGGTTGCGTCCGGGACGTGTGCGCCGCGATGTGGCACCAGGGTCAGCAGGCGTTCCGAGGCCAGTTGGCGGATCGCCTCGCGGAGCGGACCGCGACTGATGCCCAGGCGGGCGGCCAGTTCCACCTCGTTGATCCTGGTGCCGGGTGGGATCTCGCCGGTCAGCACCAGTTCGCGCAGCACGTCCACGGCCTGGCCGGCCAGGCTCAGGTGTAGGGGCAGTGTCACGAACGTCTCCTGGTGCTTCCTTTTGGTGCGGTGTTGACTGTCGACAGTTGGCAGTCTACAGCGAGGGGGCGGAGTGATGGCGCACGAACTGGTCGCGGAGGTGTGGCGGGGCGGATTCCTGGAGTCCGTGCACCACGGGTCTGTCGTCGCGCTGGATGCCGGCGGGGAGGTGCGGGTCCGGGTCGGCCGGCCCGGGGATGTCGCCTATCCGCGTTCGTCGAACAAGCCGATGCAGGCGTTGGCCATGCTGCGGCACGGGCTGGACCTGGACGGCGAACTGCTTGCCCTGGCCTGCGCCAGCCACTCCGGCGAGGACTTCCACGTCGACGGGGTGCGGCGGATCCTGGACGGCGTCGGGCTCGGAGTGGACGACCTGCGCTGCACCCCGGACCTGCCGATCGGCGAGGACGCGTTGAAGGCGCACCTGGCCGCCGGGCGCGGCAAGGCCCCGCTGTACATGAACTGCTCCGGCAAGCACGCGGCGATGCTCGCGACCTGTGTGGTCAACGACTGGGCCATCGCGACCTACCTGGACCCGGAGCACCCGATGCAGGTCGCGGCGCGGGAGACGCTGGAGGACCTGGCGGGCGAACGGGTCGGCGCGGTGGGCGTGGACGGCTGCGGCGCGCCGGTGTTCGGGATCAGCCTGGTCGGCCTCGCGCGGGCGTTCGCCCGGCTGGCCACCGCGACCGGCGGGCACGAGCAGCGGATCGCGCGGGCGATGAGCCGCCACCCGGAGTGGGTCGGCGGCACCGGGCGGGACGTCACGAAGCTGATGCGGGCCGTTCCCGGCTCCGTGGCCAAGGACGGTGCGGAGGGTGTCTACGCCATCGGGCTGCCCACAGGTGAGGCCGTGGCGTGCAAGATCGCCGACGGGTCCAGCCGGGCGCGGGCCGTGGTGCTGGTGGCGGCGCTGCGCAGGCTGGGTGTCGACGCGCCCGAGGACCTGGCGACGTTCCCGGTGCTGGGGCACGGGCAGCCGGTGGGCGCGGTGCGGCCGGCTCCGGCGCTGGCGGGGTGAGGCGCCGGCCGGGTGAAAGGTCCGTTCTGCCCGGTCTCACGGGTTGAACCGGCCACTACTCTGTGCCCCATGGCCAGTTCCCGCGCCGCCGACGTCCCGGAGGAGGACCGGCCCGCCGACCGGTTCGCCGACCCGACGCCGAGCATCGAGGACGAGCTCATCGGGCTGGATCGCGACGATCCGGAGACCAGGGCGTTCGCCGAACACCTGGACCGGATGCAGCAGCTGCCGCCCGCGTTCACCGTCGAGGGCTCACTCGCGGGCGTCGAGGCGTTCGCCGACTCCGCGAACCGCGCGGGCGGGCTGCGCAGGCTCACCGCGGTGGCCATCGTGCTGCTGATCCTGCTGGGCGTGGCGGTCAGCGTGTGGTTCGGGCTGGGCGAGATCGTGTCCACGTTCTTCGACTAACGTGGAGGTATGGAACCTGTCGCCGGCGCCACCCCGAAGGTGGTCCACTCCGACCTCGAATGGCGGGAAATCCTCACGCCCAAGGAGTACGCCGTGCTGCGGCAGGCGGGCACCGAACCCGCCTGGACCGGCGAGTACACCGACACCAAGAGCGAGGGCGTCTACTCCTGCCGCGCGTGCGGCGCGGAACTGTTCCGCAGCGACACCAAGTTCGAATCGCACTGCGGCTGGCCGTCGTTCTTCTCGCCGCTGGCCGCCGACTCGGTGATCCTGCGGGAGGACCGGGCCCTCGGCATGGTGCGCACGGAAGTGGTCTGCGCCACATGCCACAGCCACCTCGGGCACGTTTTCGAGGGTGAGGGCTACGCCACTCCGACGGACCAGCGCTACTGCATCAACAGTGTCAGCTTGCGTCTGGTCGAAACCACTGACGGTCGGACAGACTGAAGGCGCTACTCCGAACTGACGAGGGTATCCACACGAGGAGGAAACATGCGCATCTTCAAGGGGACCGACGGCGAAGGCTCCGGCGGCGTGGACGGCGCTTCGTCGTCCTGAGTCCGGGAGAGCACTACGCCTGGGCTTGAGCCCGGGCATACCGGAAACACGCTGCTGGGGTGTGGCCTGACGCACGCGATCGCCTCCCGGGCGGTGGACCGCTCGGTCCGCCCGGCCCACCGGGGGCGGATCATGGGGCCGGGCCCGAAATCTCTTTCCGCCGCACCGGATGCGGTGATCGGAGCGCACCCGCGGGGCGCGAAGCCGTGCCCCGCGGGTGTGTTCGTCGCGCTGGTCCCGGATCCCGGGCGGGCGCAACCCTAAGGCTTGCTAAAGCCCTCTTGCCGGAGTGTGGCCTGACCCACACGATTGCCTCTCCAGTGTCGGCGGGCCGAGCCCGCCGACGGCCCGCCGGGGGTGGACCGTGGAGCGACCGTGGGGCTTGTCCGGCCCGGAATTCCTTGAGTTGTACTGGATCGCGCTCGCGTTGGCGGTGGCCTTCGCGATCGGTGTCCGAGTGTGCCTGCGGTGGACGCGGCGAGGCGTCCCCTCCCGTCTCCTCGGCCCCTACGAGATGGCGTTCCTGACCGGCGGACCACGACGGGTGGTCGAGACGTCGGTCGCCGCCCTGATCGCTTCCGGCGTGCTTCGCCCGGCCCGGGACGGCGCGGTGCGCGTCATCGGCACGCCCACCGCCCACGACCTGGTGGACCGGGCCGTGCTGGCCGACGCCACCCGGTACCGGAACCGGACGATTTCGCTGCTGTTCAGCGTCGTCGCCGAGCAGGACGCGCCGCGCGTGGTCGGTGACCGACTGGTGGAGCAGGGCTACCTGGTCAACCCGCGGAAGGCGAAGCGGGCGGTGCGGTGGGGTGTCGTGCCGATGGTGCTGCTGGGCGTCGTCGGCTTGGTGCGGTGGGTGAACGGGCTGGCGATCGGTGCGCCGGTCGGCTGGCTGACGTTGCAGCTGGTGCTCACCGGGGTGCTGATCTGGATGTTGCGCAAGGCGCGTTATCTGACTCGCACCGCGCTCGGTTCGCGCGCGGTGGCACAGGCTCGCGCAGGCGAGAGCACCGGGGGTTGGGCGGCCGGCCTGGCCGACGAGGTCGGGCTGGTCGCCCTCAACGGGTTCGACGCGCACCCGAACATCCCGCTGCGGGCGGCGGCTCGCCGGTTGACGCGGCAGCGGCCGATGTCGCGGGTCGCGGGGGCGAGCGGCGGCGCGGCGATGGCCGGCGGGTGGACCTCGTCGGGCGGGTCCTCGTGCGGCGGCGGTTCATCATCCTGTGGCGGCGGTTCCTCGTGCGGTGGCGGCGGGGGCGGCGGCTGTGGTGGCGGTGGCGGCGGCGGGTGACCGTCGGGCTCCGGTCCGCGTCGTGCGGAACGGCGAGTGGCGGTTGCGGCGGGTGACCGTCGGGCTCCGGTACGTCGTGCGGGCTGCGGTAATGGGGCGGCGGATGGCCGTCGGCTTCTAGGCTGACGGCCATGGCGTTCCTGTGGTGGTACGGCCCGGCGCTCGTCCTCGCGGTCCTGCTCGGCCTGTGGCTCAAGCGGGTCACCGGTTCCGCGCCCGCCCGGCCGCTGACGTTCGAGGAGATCGGCTACCTCGGCGGCGGCCCGGTGCGGGCGGCCGTGGTGGCGGTGGCGGGGCTGGGGGCGGACAACCGGGCCCGGGTGTCCGGCGCGACCGTCAGCGCCGTGCCCGGACAGGAGCCGGGGACGTCCACCGACCTCCAGGACGTGCTGCTGGCCCGGCTGGGCGAGCCGCGTGACCTGGACGAACTGCTCCTGGCGACGGCCACGGGCGGGCCCGCGCGGCGGCTGGGCCACGGCCTGGTCGCGGGCGGGCTGCTGGTGGCGCCCGGACGCCGGCTGCGGCGGGCGGTCCTGGCGGTGCTGCCGGTGGTGGCGCTGATCCTGGTCGCCGTCTTCGCCGCGCCGGGCGGCTGGGTGGCCGCGACCGCGCTATCGGTCGCCGGCGGCTGCGCCGTGCTGTTGCTGTTGGGTCCGCCGCCCGTGCTCACCAGGCACGGGGCGCGGGCGTACGCGGAGGCCACCGCCGGTCTCGCCCCGGTCGACCCGGCCGAGGTGACGGCCCGCTACGGACTGCCGCGCGCCGCCGTCGCACCCGTGCCGCTCAAGGGGTCGGCGCGGGTGGAGACGGCGGTGTTCGACGGGGAGACGGCGGAACCGATCGGCCGCTTCGAAACGTCCGAACAGGCGCATCCCCGGCGCAGGCGGCCCGTTGTGATCATCGAGCCGCAGCGTTGGCGGCGGCGCAACGGATGGCTCGTCGCGGGCGGGTGGCTCGCCGGCGGGTGGCTGGCCTCGCAGTGGTTGGAGGGGGATGACGGTGGCGACTTCGTGGACGGCGACTACGGCGGGTTCGGCGGCTGAGCTCCGGTACGAGGAACAGGCTTTCCTCACCGGCGGGCCGGGTCGGGCGGCCGAGGTGGCGATCGTGTCGCTGGTCGAGTCGCGCGCGGTGCGGATCTCCCGTGACGGCGTGGTGAGCGCGGTGAACGGCGCGCGTCCGGCCAGCCCGTTGGCGGCGGCCGTGCTGCGGTCGCTGCCCCGGTCGCTGGGCGACCTGGTGTCGGTGACGGCGGGTAGTTCCGAGGCGGAATCGCTGCGGCACAGCCTGATGCAGCGCGGACTGGTGCGGTCGGTGGGCGCGCGCAAGGCGGTGCGCTGGGTGCGGCGGCTGCTGGTGCTCGGGGTGATCGCCACCGTGCTGCTCGCCGTTGCCGACAAGGTGCCGTTCGGGACCGTCATCGGCGTGTTCTTCTTCGCGGTGCTGCTCGGTCTGCTGATCGGGCAGTTCGGACGGCCGTTGACGTTCGCCGGGCGGGGCGTGGTGCGGCGGCTGGACAAGGTGGCGACCACGACGAACCGGGTGGCGCTGGTCGCGTACTACGGGCTGCTCGGCAAGGTCGAGGGGCACCTGGTGTGGGAGATCCTGGGCATGGCGCCTACTGCGGCGGCGAGGTTGAAGCGGCGGGGGCGGGGGCGTACGAGCAGCGCCTCGTGCAGTACCGGCACCGGGGGTTGTGGGAGTTGTTCCAGCAGCAGTTGCGGTAGCGCGTCGGGGTCGGACGGCGGGTCGTCGTGCGGTGGCGGGTCGTCCTGTGGCGGCGGGTGTGGTGGCGGCGGTGGCGGCGACTGATGGCCGGCGGTGAAAGGGGCGGGCGGATGAAACTCGGAGTCGGGATCGGCTGGCGGCCGGAGATCGACCTGACCGTGGAGCAGCTCGACGTGGACTTCGTCGAGGTCGTCGCGGAGAACCTGCACGTCGGGCATCTGCCGGAGTCGGTGCTGCTGCTGCGGGAACGCGGGTTGCCGGTGCTGCCGCACGCGGTGTCGTTGTCGTTGGGCGGTGCGGAGCCGGTGGATCGTGAGCGGGTCGCGCACCTCGGTGCGTTGGCTGAGGCGTTGGACGCGCCGTTCGTGAGTGATCACGTGTGTTTTGTGCGTGCGGGTGGGTTGGACTCGGGGCATCTGATGCCGTTGCCGCGTACCCGGGATGCGTTGGACGTGCTGGTGGCCAATGTGAAGGACGTCCAGGCGGACCTGCCGGTGCCGCTTGCGTTGGAGAACGTGGCGGCGTTGTTGGAGTGGCCGGACGGGGAGTTGACCGAGGGGCAGTTCCTGGCCGATCTGGTCGAGCGGACCGGGTGTCTGCTTTTGGTGGACGTGGCGAACCTTTATGCGAACGCGCTCAACCTGGGTACGGACGTGGGGCGGTTCCTGGACGAGATCCCGTTGGAGCGTTTGGCGTACGTGCATGTGGCGGGTGGGGTTGAGCACCACGGCGTCTATCACGACACACATGCGCACGCCGTGCCGGCGGAGGTGCTGGACGTGTTGCGGCAGTTGCGGGAACGGGTGGAGCCGCCGGGTGTGCTGCTGGAGCGTGACGACGACTACCCGGCGGATGCCGAGTTGGCCGGTGAGCTGGCCGCGATCCGGGCGGTGCTGGCGTGACGCGGCCACAGCGGGAGCGGTTGGCGGCGGCACAGGCGGAGTTGCTGCACGCGTTGCTGGGTGACGGGGAGCCGCCGGCGGGCTTCGACCCGGAACGGCTGCGGGTGGAGGCTCAGGCGCTGCGGAACAAGCGGCGCGGAATCGTGGCGATGCTGCGGCCGGACGTGGCCGACGAACTGGGCGACAGGTTCCGCCCGCTGTTCGACACCTACGCCCGCACTCACCCGCGCCACGAGGGCACCCGGTTCCGCGAGGACGCCGCCACGTTCGCCGAGTGGGCCGTGGCACAAGGCGAACTCCGCCCGCCCCGCAAACCGCGCTGGTGGCAACGGCGCACGACCTGACCCCCGCGCCGAGCCACCAACCACGACGCCCCGCCCACCGCAACTCCCCCACCGAAACTTTCAGGAACCCTTCCTGAAAGTTCCAGCCCCACGGATCTATCAGGAACCCTGCCTGAAAGATCCGGACTCGCGGAAACTTTCAGGAAGCCTTCCTGAACGAACCGGGCCCACGGATCCAGCAGGCCCACGGATCGATACGGATCCATCAGGAAGGCTCCCTGAAAGTTACGGCCGCACCGATCTTTCAGGCAGGCTTCCAGATAGATCCGGGCCGGCAGAACTTTCAGGAAGGGTTCCAGAAAGATCCGGGTCCGCAGAACTATCAGGCAGGCTTCCTGAAAGTTCGGGCGCATAGTGCATTCGGGAAGCGTTTGCCCCGGAGGGTGGGCGCGAGTGGTGTCCGCCGCTGGCGCGAACGGCTCCATACCGCTTGGACCTGGGCTGTCCCGGTCGTGTCGCCGCCGTGTCGCCGTCGCATCGCCGCCGTGTCGACTGACCGCCACTTTCGTGCCAATGACAAACCGTGCGTTACGTCCAGCTCCTCCGTTCCGGGGGCAAAACATCCCTCAATGAGATGCTGATCTCACCCTTGAGGGTGGATAGCGTCGAGGATGTTGGAGGTTTCGTCACTTCCGGTAAACCGCCGCCACCGGAGGCAATGGCGTGCCTTCCGACTGCGCGGTCCACAGCGCGCACAACCAGATTCGGGAGGTATCTGTGTTGAGATCCGGAAAGGGCGGCGCACGGGGAGCCGCCGCGTCGACAGCCTCACTGACAGCAGGGTCGACCACTGCGTCGACAGCCGTCTCGGCAGCCCCGTCGACAGCCGCACGGACATCCGCACTGACGGCCAGGCTGACAGCCGCACTGACTGTCGCGTTGACGGTCGGGCTCGTCGCCGGCGGCACCACGGCGGCGACTGCGGCACCACCGCCCGCCGCGCCAGCACCGGCCGCCGCACCAGTACCGGCCGACGACCGGCAAGGCACGCCGGGACGGGCCGCGTCGGTCACCCTGATCACCGGCGACCGCGTCCAGCTCGACGGCGACCGCCCCGTCTCCATGACGAGAGCACCGGGACGCGAGAACGCCGTCTTCCACACGTTCCGCCGCGACGGCCGCC
The DNA here is from genome assembly GCA_965995405.1 of uncultured Saccharothrix sp. Classification (GTDB taxonomy): domain Bacteria; phylum Actinomycetota; class Actinomycetes; order Mycobacteriales; family Pseudonocardiaceae; genus Actinosynnema. Next base: position 8,095 of record CBHFOL010000043.1, on the reverse strand, counting down.
TGCACGTCATCCCCCTCGACGCCGCCGGCCCGCTCGCCGCCGGCCGACTCGACCCCCGCCTGTTCGACGTCACCGGCCTGGTCGAAGCCGGCTACGACGACGAACGCCGCGACCACATCCCGCTGATCGTCACCGGCGACAGCGCACGGCTGCGCACGACGGACGGCGTCCAGGTCACCCGCGACCTGCCCGCCGTCGGCGCGATCGCCGCCCACGCCCCGAAGTCCGACGCCGCGACTGCCTTCCGGTCCCTGACAGCCGACCCGGCCGTCACCAAGATCTGGCTGGACGGCCTGCGCCACACCAGCCTCGACCGCAGCGCCGCCCAGATCGGCGCACCCACCGCCTGGGCCGCCGGCTACACCGGCAAGGGCGTCAAGGTCGCCGTCCTCGACGGCGGCGTCGACGGCGCGCACCCCGACCTCGCCGGCCGTGAAACCGCCGAACGCAACTTCACCGAAGACCCCGACGCCACCGACAACGACGGCCACGGCACGCACGTCGCCGCCACCATCGCGAGCAACCACACCAAATACCGCGGCATCGCCCCCGACGCGCAGATCCTGGACGGCAAGGTGTGCGTCCAGGGCGGCTGCGCCGAGTCCTGGATCCTGGACGGCATCCAGTGGGCCGCCGACCAGGGCGCGGACATCGTCAACCTGAGCCTCGGCGGCGGCGACACCCCGGAGATCGACCCGCTGGAGGCGGCGATCAACCGGGTGTCCGCCGAGAAGGGCACCCTGTTCGTGGTCGCGGCGGGCAACTCCGGCCGGCCAGGCACGGTCAGCTCCCCCAGCACCGCCGACTCCGCGCTGAGCGTCGGCGCGGTCGACCGGGACGACTCGATCGCCCCGTTCTCCAGCCGCGGCCCGCGCGCCGGCGACAGCGGCATCAAGCCCGACCTCACCGCGCCCGGCGTGGACATCGCCGCCGCCAAGGCGAGCAAGGGCCACATCGGCACCCCGGTCGACGCCACCCACGTGGCGATCTCCGGCACGTCCATGGCCACCCCGCACGTCGTGGGCGCGGCGGCGCTGCTCGCCCAGCAGCACCCGGACTGGACCGGCACGCAGCTCAAGTCCGCCCTCGTGGCGTCCGCGAAGAACAACCCCGACCTGTCCGTGTTCGACCAGGGCACCGGACGGGTCGACCTGGCGAAGGCCATCACCACCACGGTCACCGCCGACCCGGTGAGCGTCGCCCTCGGCCTCCAGCTGTGGCCGCACGACGACGACCAGCCCGTCACCAAGGAGTTCACCTACCGCAACACGGGCACCGAACCGGTCACCCTGGACCTCGCCGTCGACGCCAAGGGCCCGGACGGCAAACCCGCCCCGGCCGGACTGTTCACCGTGTCGCCGGCCAAGGTCACCGTCCCCGCGGGCGGCACCGCCGCGGTCGCCGTCACCGGGAACAGCCGCGCCGGCACGCTCGACGGCACGTACGCGGGCTCCATCGTCGCGTCGAACGGCCTGCGCACCCCGATCGGCCTCACCCGCGAAGTCGAGAGCTACGACGTCGCGCTCAAGTACACCGACGCCGACGGCAAACCCGCCGATTTCGGTGTGTCGCTGGTCATCGGCCTCGACAACGACACCGCCGTGTTCCCGCCGGTCGTCGCGGGCACCGCGAAGGCCAGGCTGCCCAAGGGCGAGTACTTCGTGTTCAACGACGTGGTGACCAACCGCGAGAAGACAGCGTTCCTGCCGCAGCCGCTGCTGAAGATCACCGGACCGGCGACGGTCGACGTGGACGCCCGGACCGCCGAACCGGTCCAGGTCACGTTCCCCGAGCCGGGCGTGCAGGAGCAGCTCGGCGACATCTCCATCACCCGCACCCACGGCGACCGGCGGTTCGGGTTCGGCTCGACGTTCTTCGGCGGCTTCGCCGGCCGGGTGGCGCTGTCCCAGCTCGGTCCGGAGCTGTCCGCCAAGGAGCTGAACACCACGATCCACACACACGCCTCGGGAGCCCCGGTCGGCGACACCCCGGTGAACTACCGGCTGGCGTTCGTCGAGTACGGCAAGGTGCCCACCGGTTTCAGCCGCGCGCCCGGCAAGGACGAGCTGGCGAAGGTGACGCAGCGGCCGGCGCCCGCTCCGCCGGGCCGGACCTACGAGTACGGCGGCATCCCGCTGCCGCCCGAGGGTGGCAGCGGCGGCACCCTGGTCACCCCGGTCGGCGCGTCCGGCGAGGCGATCGACTACATCTCCGCCAAGGGCCTGGTGTGGCACTGGGCCGTGTTCCGGATGGACGCCGCGCGCCGCGGCGAGGCCCGCGTGTTCAGCCCGGACCGCGCCTACCGCGCGGGGAAGGAGTACCGGCAGCGGTACTTCCAGCCGGTGCTGGGTCCGACGCTGAGCCCGTCCGACTTCCCGTACCTGGGCCGGGCGGGCAACGACATCGCGTTCAGCCTGCCGCTGTGGGGCGACCACGACGACAACGCCGGCACCGTCAACACCGCGTCCGCCCGCACCACCCTGTTCCGGAACGGGACGAAGGTCGGCGAGACCGCCTACCCGGCGAACGGCCGGTTCAAGGTGCCCGCCGGCGCGGGCGACTTCAAGGTGGACACCGAGGCGGTGCCGGTGGCGGGCTCGACCGAGTTCGGCACGAAGGTCGCGGGCACGTGGACGTTCCGCTCGGACACCGTGCCCGGCACGACCTACAAACCGTTGCCGCTCACCGTGGTCCGGTTCACGCCGGAACTCGACGCGCAGGGCAGCGCCCCGGCCGACCGGGTGCTGCGGGTGCCGCTGGACGTGCGGCAGCAGAAGGGCGGCCCGGACGGCAAGGTCCGCAGGCTGGAGGTCGAGGTGTCGTTCGACGACGGCAAGACGTGGTCGAAGGTCCCGGTCACCGGCCGCACCGCCCTGGTGCGCAACGGTGACGCGGGCGGCTTCGCCTCGCTGCGGGTGAAGGGCAAGGACAGCCTGGGCAACACGTTCGAGCAGACCGTGATCCACGCCTACAAGATCCGGAAGTGACGGCCGTGGGGCGTCCGCGAACCCGGACGCCCCTCCACTCCACACCCGGCCGAGCCCTACCCAAGGTCTACCGCAGGTCTACGGCAGTTCTACGGCAGGTTGGTGACCAGCTCGGCGGCCGGGACACGGGTCCCGGTGTAGAACGGGATCTCCTCCCGCACGTGCAGCCGCGCCTCGGTGCCGCGCAGGTGCCGCATCAGGTCCACGATCCGGTGCAGCTCGTCCGCCTCGAACGCGAGGATCCACTCGTAGTCGCCCAGCGCGAACGACGCGACCGTGTTCGCCCGCACGTCCGGGTAGTCGCGGGCCTCCTTGCCGTGGTCGGCGAGCATCTTGCGACGCTCCTCGTCCGGCAGCAGGTACCACTCGTAGGACCGCACGAACGGGTACACGCACACGTACTTGCGCGGTTCCTCCCCCGCCAGGAACGCCGGGATGTGGCTGCGGTTGAACTCCGCCGGCCGGTGCAGCGCCACCTGGCTCCACACTGGCACCGACGCGCGCCCCAGCGCGGTCCGCCGGAACCCGGTGTAGGCGGCCTGGACCTGTTCGATCTCCTCGGAGTGCCACCAGATCAGGTAGTCGGCGTCGGCCCGCAGCCCGGCCACGTCGTACACGCCGCGCACCACGGTGCCCTTGGCCTCCAGGCCGTCCAGGTACTCCTGCGCCTCACCGGCCGCCGGTCCCCGGTCGTCGGGCAGCCGGCCGGGCTCGACCCGGAAGACCGACCACATGGTGTAGCGGATGGTGTCGTTGAGCTCGTTGAAGTTCAGGCGGGCCATACCTTCATCCTCTCACCCGGCCGAGGACGTGTGCCGCGACCCGGGCCGCCGCCGCGTCCCCGGTGGCGATGCAGGCCGGGATGCCCACACCGTGCAGCGTCGCGCCGGCCACCGCGAGCCCCGGCACGTCCGCGACCGCGTCCTCGACCGCCCGGACCAGGTCCAGGTGTCCCACGCCGTACTGCGGCAGCCCGCCGCCCCAGCGCGTCACGACGGCGTCGACCGGCGCGGCCGTGACGCCGGTCAACTCGGCCAGATCGGCCCGCACGGCCGCGACAAGCTCCTCGTCATCCCGTTGCAGCACCCCGACGTCACCGTGCCGTCCCACGCTGCCGCGCACCAGCACCGGTTCGCCCGCCAGGTGCGCCCACTTCCGGCTGGAGAACGTGAACGCCTTCGCGGTGAACGGCGTCCCGTCCGCGTACCGCTCCCCTTCGGCGAGCAGCACACCGGACCGTTCGGGCAGCACCGTCCCGGGCGGCAACGCCAACGCCACCACGGCCATCGACGCGACCTCGACCTTGGCGTACTCCTTCGACGCGGCCGGCACCGCGTCCGCGAGCAGCTTCCGCGCGGCCGGCGCGGGCACCGCCAGCACCACCCCGTCCACGTCCAGGAACGACGGCGACGCGGCCGACCCGATCTCCAGCCGCCAGTCGTGCTCGCGCCGCACCAGACCCCGCACCGGCAGCCCCAGCCGGACCTCCGGCACCGTCACCGCGACCAGCCGGTCGACCAGCGCCGACAGCCCGCCGGCCAGCGTGCCGAACACCGGGGGGCGTTTCCCGTGCGGCTGCGGCGGCGCGGGCATCGTCGTCGCCGCGGCGGCCAGCAGCGACCCCACACCGGAATCGAGCGCGGTCGCCAGCTGCGGCATCGTCGCGCGCAACCCCAGCGCGTCCGGACGTCCCGCGTACACGCCGCCCAGCAACGGCCCGACCAGCCGGTCGCCGACCTCGGGCCCGAACCGTTCGCGCAACAGCGCCCCGACCGCGACGTCCGCCCCGTCCAGCTGGATCGGCGGCAACTCGGGCTCGGCGGCCACCCGCCGCACCCCATCCGCGCTCAACACCCGCCGCACGGCCTCCACCGACGCGGGCACACCCAGGAACGTGTGCGCGGGCAGCGACCGGATCTCGCCGCCGGCCCGAACACTCGCCGCAGCGGCCGTCGGGTGCACCAACTGCGCGCCCAGCCCGAGTTCGGCGACCAGCTCGGCCGCCTCCGGCCGCCGGTGCAGGAAGGCTTCGGCACCCACGTCGTAGGAAACCCCGCCGACCTCACCGGTCCGCAGCTTCCCGCCGAGCCGATCAGCGGACTCCACGACCGTGATCCGGGCCTGCGCGCCGAGCAGGCACCGCAACCGGTGCGCGGCGACCAGGCCGGAGATCCCGCCACCGACCACCGCGACGTGGAGCGTTCTCATCGCGGCCGGTGCACCCACTCGACGGCCTTGGTGATGGCGTCCGGATCGGTGTCCGGCAGCACCCCGTGCCCGAGGTTGAAGATGTGTCCGGCGGCGGCGCGTCCCTCGTCCACGATCCGATCGACCTCACGCCGCACCACGGCATCACCCGCGAACAGCAGCGCCGGATCCAGATTCCCCTGCACCACCGGCAACGGCAGTTCGGGAGCCGCGGCCTGAAGCCGCCGCACCGCAACGTCCAGCGGCGTCCGCCAGTCGACCCCGACGACGTCCGCGCCCGCCTCGCGCATCGCGGGCAGCAACTCGGCGGTACCCACCCCGAAATGGATCCGGGGCACGGAAGTAATCGTCTCCAACACCCGCCGCGAGTGCGGCAGCACGAACTCCCGGTAGTCCCGTTCGGACAGCGCGCCGGCCCATGAGTCGAACAGCTGCACGGCCTTGACCCCGGCCGCCACCTGCACCCGCAGGAACTCGGCCGTGATGTCGGCGATCTTGGCGAGCAACGCGTGCCACAGCTCGGGATCGGCGTGCATCAACGCCTTGGTCCGCTCGTGGTGCTTGCTGGGCCCGCCTTCAACCAGGTAGGACGCCAACGTGAAGGGCGCACCCGCGAACCCGATCAACGGCACGTCACCCAAGGCCGCGTTGAGCAACCCGATCGCGTCCGCGACCGGCCGCACCTGGTCCGCTTCCAGCACGGGCAGCGCGTCCACGTCGGCGCGCCCGGCGATCGGCTTGGCGACCACCGGACCGGTGCCGGGCACGATGTCGAGGTCGACACCGGCCGCCTTCAGCGGGACGACGATGTCGGAGAACAGGATCGCGCCGTCCACGTCGTGCCGCCGGACGGGTTGGAGCGTGATCTCGCAGACCATCTCCGGGTCCATGCACGCGTCCAGCATCGAGGTGCCCGCGCGCAGCTTGCGGTACTCGGGCAGCGACCGCCCGGCCTGCCGCATGAACCAGACCGGGGTGCGCGCGGGAACTCCGCCGCGCGCGGCTACCAGCAGTGGTGCGTCGGTGTTGTCACTCATCTCGTTTCCATGGTCCCACGGCGGACTGACCGGACGCTGTCCGGTCCCGGCGCGCCGCGCTCACGTACCGAGGTTTAGGGGCATACAGTCCGTGGTGTGACCGGACTGGCGGCGGAGCCCGAACTGTTCCGGCGGGCGGTGGCGACGCTCAAGTCGGTGCGAACCCGACCCGAGCTGGAGTACACCGAGGTGCGCCCGCCGCAGCGCTTGGCACCCTGGGCGTTCGCCCTGACCGCCGAGGCGACGGGCCCGGGCGACGAACTGTCGACGGGCCGTCTGGTCCTGCTGCACGATCCCGAGGGTGTGGAGGCGTGGTCGGGCGTGTTCCGCCTGGTCGCCTACGTGCGGGTGGAGCTGGACCCGGAGTTGGCGGCGGACCCCCTGCTCCCCGAGGTGGGCTGGTCCTGGCTGGCGGAAGCCCTGGAGCTGGCCGGCGCGGACTTCGTGGCCCTGGGCGGCACCGTGACCCAGACCTCCTCGGCCCGCTTCGGCGACATAGCCGGCCCGCCCAGAACCGACGACCTGGAGTTGCGGGCCTCCTGGACCGCAAGGGACGCCGAACTGGCCGCCCACGGCACCGCCTTCTACGAGGTAATGGCCACCGCAGTCGGCCTACCCCCGGTGGGCGTCACCACACTCCGCTGACCCAGGCCCAAGCCTTCACCACCAAGCCCCACCACACCTCGCCCCACATCTTTCAGGAACCCTTCCTGAAAGTTCCCAACAAGCCCAACACCCCAAGCCACGCCAGCCAGCAACGCGGCGCGCACACCTCGACCCGCCCTTGCTTTTGTGTCCATCCTTGGCGGCCTGCCCAGCGGCGAGCGTCGCTCTTCGGACTGCTCCTGGCGCCAGCACTGGCCTTGCATCCGACCTTGGCCACGACTCCAGCCTGACCCCTTGACTCCAGCCCTGGCCCTTGATGTCGGCCCGGCATTGGTGCCAGCTCTGCCTAGGCGCCGACTCTGCCTACGCACCCAAGCCTCCCGGCCTCAGGCCCGAGAAGCTCAAACCCACGAACATCAGGCCCGAGGAACTCTCAAGCCCAGGAGCCCAAGCCCCAGGAGCTCAAGCCCAAACGCACAAGCCAACCGAGGTGCCAGGACCCCACCCAGGGCCAGGACACGACAGCACCCCGCCCCATCACTCGTCGTTGGCCCGCAACACCCGCAGCGCGTTCCCCCCAGCCACCTTCGCGCACTCCTCTTCACTCCACCCGCGCTCCAACAACGCCCCGATCAAATCCGGATAACACGACACATCCGCCAACCCCACAGGCTGCGCCGGCACCCCGTCGTAGTCCCCACCCAGCCCGATGTGGTCGATCCCCGCCACCTCCCGCGCGTGCTCGACATGAGCCACCACGTCCCGCAACGTCACGACCGGCGGCTCCACCCCCCACCCGGCGACGAACTTCTCCCGAGCCTCCACATCGTGGTGCCGCTCCCCCACCGCAGCCATGGCCTCCCCCAACGCCGCATCCCACTCCGCATAAGCCTGGGACACGAACGCCGGCACGAAGGTCACCATGCAAACCCCCCCATTCCCGGCCAACCGCCCCAACACGGCATCCGGCACATTCCGCGGGTGATCCGCCACCGCCCGACACGAAGAGTGGGTGAACAGCACCGGACGTGACGACACGTCCAAAGCCGCGTTCATGGTCGTCTCCGCCACGTGCGAAAGATCCACGATCATCCCGATCCGGTTCATCTCCCGCACGACCTCGACCCCGAAGGCCGACAACCCGCCGCACCCGACCTCGTCCGTGGCCGAATCCGCCCACGGGGTGTTCTCGTTGTGGGTAAGAGTCATGTACCGCACCCCGGCCCGCCGCAACGCCCGCAGCACCCCCAGCGACGA
>CBHFOL010000042.1:0-33169 GCA_965995405.1 uncultured Saccharothrix sp. | reverse complement strand
TCCCCCAAGACCCGGCCGGCCGGGCCCGAGGTCTCGGCGGCCCGTCCGGAGACCGACGCCTCGGCTACCGGCGTGGTGCGGTGAGCATCCGGGTCCTGGTCGCCGACGACCAGGAGATCGTCCGCACCGGGCTCGCCATGATCCTGAACGCCCAACCGGGCATCACCGTCGTCGGCGAGGCCGCAGACGGGCGCGAAGCCGTCGACCTCGCCCGCCGCCTCAAACCCGACGTGTGCCTGTTCGACATCCGGATGCCCGAACTCGACGGCATCGAAGCCACCCACCGCCTCGCCGGCCCGTCCGTGGCCGACCCGCTCGCGGTCGTCGTCATCACCACGTTCGACCACGACGAGTACGTCTACGCCGCCCTGCGTGCCGGCGCCCGCGGCTTCCTGCTCAAGAACGCCGGCGTCGAGATGCTCACCCAAGCCGTCCACGCCGCCGCCCACGGCGACGCGCTCATCGCACCCAGCATCACCGCCAGACTCCTCGCCACATTCGCCGAGCAAGGGCAAGGCCAAGGACTGGAGCACCGGTCCACCCCATCCCCGGCACAACCCGTCGACCCGCTCACCGACCGCGAGGAGCAGATCCTCACCGCCGTGGCCCGCGGCCGGACCAACAGCGAGATCGCCGCCGAATTCCACATCACGCTCAGCACCGTCAAATCACACCTCACCAGCCTGATGACCAAGCTCGGCACCCGCAACCGCGTCGAGATCGCCATCTGGGCCCACGAAACCCGCCGCGTCCCCTCCGGACATCCGGACCAGAGCGGCCGTACCCCGCCACACCGACCGCGCACCAGCCGAAAGTACGACCCGAAGACCGGACCATCGGCCGGTCGAACCACGGCCGAAGTTCCGATGAACCACACCGCCCCGGCCCGCACGATCGGGGCATGACCGAACAAACCCGCACCAGACCGCGCCGGCTGATCCCGGCCGCCCTGATCCTGCTCAGCGCCGTCCCCGTCGTGGCCGGCACCGTCCGGCTCACCGGCCTGGCCACCAACGCGCCGGTCACCGCCGAGAACGCCAGGTTCGTCGCCGCCCCGCTACCCGTGGTCCTGCACATCGTCGGCGCGACGGTCTTCTGCCTCTTCGGCGCGTTCCAGTTCGTGCCCCACCGAAGACACTCCGCCCGGCACCGCGCCGCGGGCCGACTCCTCGTCCCCTGTGGACTCGTCGCCGCGCTGTCGGGCCTGTGGATGACGCTCTTCTACCCCCACCCACCCGGCCACGGCGTCCTCCTCGGCACGTTCCGCATCGTCTTCGGCTCGCTCATGGCCGTCGCCCTCGTCCTCGGCTTCACCGCGATCCGCCGCCGCCGGTTCGCCGCTCACCGGGCCTGGATGATCCGCGGCTACGCGCTGGGCGTCGCGGCGGGCACGCAGGCGGTCGTCAGCCTGCTCTGGCTCGTCCTCGTCGGCCCGCCCGGTGAACTCACCGGGGTGCTGCTGTTGGGCGCGGGCTGGGTGGTCAACCTCGCGGTCGCGGAACGGATCATCCGCGCGAAGCCCCGGAACCCGAACCGGAACCACCCCGCCACTATCCACAACGGAGTGGAATCAACCGGTCACCCGGCGACACCAACAGCCTGACCTGCGGCGACTCCGGACAAACGACCGCTCGGTATGTGACCGCCGTCGCATACTGCCGGTGGGGCCTAGCGTTCGCCAGGACGGAACCGATGCCCCACTTGAGGCGTCCTTGGGACAATTCAGCCCGAGGGCTTGACCGGAAAGCCGTTCAGGAGGACCACCGTGGTGTTCAAGAGGATGTTGCGCGCGTTCGGAGTCGGCGGTCCGTCCGTGGACACGGTGCTGACCAACCCCAACGTTCGGCCGGGCGAGCTGCTCACCGGCGAGGTCCGCATCGCCGGCGGCGACCACCCCGCCGACATCGACCAGGTCAAGCTGTCCCTGGTCACCAGGGTCGAGGTGGAGAGCGGCGACAACGAGCACAACCGCAACGTCGAGTTCGCCCGTATCATCGTCGCCCAGCGCGTCCAGGTCGGGCCCGGCCAACGCCTGTCGCTGCCGTTCCAGTTCCCGGTCCCGCTGGAGACGCCGCTGACCGTCGTGCACGGCACGCCGCTGCACGGCATGACCATGGGCCTGCGCACCGAGCTCGAAGTGCGCGGCGCGGTGGACCCGGGTGACCTCGACCCGGTCGCGGTGCACCCCATCCGGTCCCAGGAGCACGTCCTCAACGCGTTCGGCGCGCTCGGCTTCCGGTTCACCCGCGCGGACTCCGAGCAGGGCCGCATCCACGGCGTGCCGCAGCAGCTGCCGTTCTACCAGGAGATCGAGTTCCAGCCGCCGCACCAGTTCCTGAGCAAGATCAGCCAGCTCGAACTGACCTTCGTCACCGACCCGCACCACCTCTACGTGGTGCTGGAGGCGGACCGGCGCGGCGGGCTGTTCCGGCAGGGCGGCGACTCGTTCGGGCACTTCGCGATGTCCCACGATGAGGTGATCCGCACGGACTGGGCGGGCATCCTGCACCAGTGGATGGAGCAGGTCTCCGGACGGCGATCTTCGCACGGCCACGGCGTGCACGGGGTCCACGGCGGCCACCACGGGGGTCACCACGGCGGGGGAATCGGGGCCGGCGGGATCGTCGCCGGCGCTGCGGCCGGCGTGTTCGGTGGGATGATTATCGGCGAGGCCCTCGACGAGGTCGGGGACTTCTTCGAAGGCGACTAACCCGCAGGAGGCATCGTGGGCATCGGCGGAGTGATCAGCGCGCTGATCGTGGGTCTCATCATCGGTTTCCTCGGCAAGGCCATCGCGCCTGGCAAACAGGCAATCCCGGTGTGGCTGACCATCGTGGTCGGCATCGTGGCGGCCTTCCTTGGCACGTTCGTGGCCAAGGCGTTCGGCGTCGAGGACACCCCCGGTATCGACTGGATCGAGGTCATTCTCCAGGTGGCGATCGCCGCCGTAGGCGTCAGTCTCGTGGCGGGCTTCTGGGGTAAAAAGCAAGTCAAGTAGGGCACGACACGCCGAAGGGCCTTCCGGGATTCGCCGGGAGGCCCTTCGCCGTGGGTTCAGCCGGCGCCGAGCATCCGCAGCACGAGGTCGGCGTACAGGTCGCCGATGTCGGACGGGCCGCGCCGGCCGTCCGACCGGTACCAGCGGGCCACGTCGACGCACAGCGACAGCACCGCGAGCGCCGCGCCGCGCACGTCCGGCACCTCGAACACGCCGGCCGCGACGCCGTCCTCGATCATGCCGCGCACGGTGGCGTCGATCCGCCGCCGCAGCCCCACCACCTCGGCCAGGTGTTCCGGGCTGAGTGCGCCCAGCTCGTACTGCACCACCCGGGCCGTGGTGTGGTGCTCGGCGTGCCAGGACGCGAACGCCGCGACCGCCGCCGCCATCCGCGCCACCGGGTCCGGCCCGCCGGCCGAGGCCGAGGTCAGCACCTCCATGGACGAGGTGTGCCCGATCAGCGAGATCTGGAACAGCAGCTCTTCCTTGGACCGGTAGTGGATGTACACGGCGGCCGGGCTCATCCCGGCCCGCGCGGCGATGTCGCGGGTGGTGGTTGCGTGGTAGCCCCGGTCGGCGAACGCCGCGGTGGCCGCGACGAGCATCCGGCGGGCGGCGGCCGGGGTGACGTCCTGCCAGGTCCGGTCGAGCAACTCGGGCTCCGGGGTGGCGGTCATCGGGGCCTCCTTGACAAGGACGGTCAGCCTACCGCACCCTAAGCACACGCTTAGGTCCTAAGCAACCGCTTAGTATGGGGAGGCCACGTGCACCGCACCCTGTTCGACGACGACCACGACGCCTTCCGCGAGACGGCGCGCGAGTTCGTGGACCGCACCGTGCGCCCGAACTACGAAAAGTTTGTCGAACAGCGCCACATCGACCGTGACGTGTGGCTGGAGGCGGGCCGGCAGGGTCTGCTCGGCCTGGAGGTGCCCGAGGAGTACGGCGGCAGCGGCGCGGGCGACTACCGGTTCAACGCCGTGCTCGGCGAGGAGCTGTGCAAGGTCAGCGCGGGTGTCGCGAGCTGCCTGGGCATCCACGGCGACGTCGTCGCGCCCTACCTGGTCGACCTGTGCACCGAGGAGCAGAAACAGCGCTGGCTGCCCGCGTTCTGCTCCGGCGAGCTGACCACCGGCATCGGCATGACCGAGCCGTCCGGCGGGTCCGACCTGGCGGCGCTGAAGTCGACCGCCGTCCGGCACGGCTCCGACTGGATCCTCAACGGCTCCAAGACGTTCATCACCAACGGGTTCTCCGCCGACCTGGTCGTGGTCGCCGCGCGCACCAGCCCGGAGAAGAAGTCCAAGGGCATCACGCTGTTCGCGATCCAGACCGGCATGAAGGGCTTCGAGCGCGGACGCAAGCTGGACAAGGTCGGCCAGCCCGAGTCGGACACCGCCGAACTGTTCTTCGAGGACGTGCGGGTGCCCGCCGGCAACGTCATCGGCGAGGTGGACCGGGGCTTCGTGTACATGATGGAACGGCTGCCGCAGGAACGCCTCGGCGGTGCGATCTCCAACCTGGCGCACGCGAAGCAGATCCTGTTGGAGACCATCGAGTACGCCAAGCAGCGCAAGGCGTTCGGCCAGGCCATCGGCTCGTTCCAGCACAACAAGTTCACCCTCGCCGAACTGGTCACCAAGGTCGACGTGACGCAGGCGTTCCTGGACCAGTGCACCCTGGCGCACACCCGCCGCGAACTGACCGCCGTGGACGCCGCGAAGGCGAAGTACTGGAGCGCGGACGTCCAGAACGACATCATCGACGCGTGCGTGCAGCTCCACGGCGGCTACGGCTACATGACCGAGTACCGGGTGGCGCGCGCCTGGATGGACGCCCGGGTCACCAAGATCTGGGCCGGCTCCAACGAGATCATGAAGGAGCTCATCGGCCGGGACCTGGGGCTGTGACCATCCGTCCACAACGGACCATCGGGAAAGGCTGAGCTGACAATGGGAATCCTGGACAGGTTCCGGCTGGACGGCCAGGTCGCGATCGTCACCGGCGCGTCCTCCGGGCTGGGCGTCGCGTTCGCCAAGGGCCTCGCCGAGGCGGGCGCGGACGTGGTGCTCGCCGCGCGCCGGGTGGACCGGCTCAAGGACACCGCCGCCCTGGTGGAGAACGCGGGCCGGCGGGCGCTGATCGTGCGGACCGACGTGTCGAAGCCGGAGGACTGCCGCGAGGCCGCCCGTGCCGCCGCCGAGTTCGGGCGGGTCGGGGTGCTGGTGAACAACGCGGGCGTCGCGTCGGCCGTGCCCGCGACCCGGGAGACCCCGGAGCAGTTCCGGGGCGTCGTGGACGTCAACCTCAACGGCGCGTACTGGATGGCGCAGGCCGCCGCCGCGGTGATGACCGGGGGCGGTTCCATCATCAACATCTCCAGCGTGCTCGGGCTCGTGTCGGCCGGCCTGCCGCAGGCCGCGTACTCCGCGTCGAAAGCGGGCGTCCTGGGCCTGACGCGGGACCTGGCGCAGCAGTGGACCGGCCGCAAGGGCATCCGGGTCAACGCGATCGCGCCCGGCTACTTCGCGTCCGAGATGACCGACGAATACCCGGACGGCTACCTCGAAGCGCACCTGTCCCGGCTGCCGATGGGCCGGATGGGCGACCCCGAGGAACTGGCCGCCGCGGTGGTGTTCCTCGCTTCGGCCGCCGGCGGTTACACCACGGGCGCGACGTTCGTGGTGGACGGGGGAGCGACGCTCGGCGGGTAGCCGGGCGGCGGCGGAAACCGCTGCGGAAAGCCGAATGTCAATGGAACCGGTGATCGGTCGAATGCGACATGCCGTGTAGGGCAGTGCGCGCTCACACGGGGGAGCAGTGATCACAGAGCCGGGTTTCACCGTCGTCGATCCACCCAGGTCCGTCTTCCGCCGCAAGCGTTTCCTGCTGCCGTTCGGCATCGCCGTCGCCACCGCGCTGGCGGGCGTGATCGCCCTGTTCGCGTCCGACACGGTCGCCCTGCCCGTCCAGCGGGTCCTGGTGGTGCGCGGGATGCTCGCGTCGAAACGGGACTTCTTCCAGGACGACCAGGTGCGCCGGATCCTGATGTCGCACCGGATCCAGGTGTAGATCACCCCGGTCGGGTCGCGCGACCTGGCGACCCGCGACGACCTCGACACGTTCGACTTCGTCTTCCCGTCCGGCCAGTCGATGGCCGAGCTGGTCTACGAACGGCGGCGGGGCAAGCCCACCAACCCGTACAAGCCGTTCTTCACGCCGATCGTGCTCGCCACCTACCGCGACTACGCCGGGGCGTTGCAGCGCGCCGGCGTGGTGCGAGACCAGAAGGACGGGGACGGGTTCTACTACGACCTGTCCGTGCCCAAGTTGATCGAGGTCATGCAGGGCAGGGAATTCTGGAGCGGGTACGGGCTGCCCAACAACAACCGGATCATCGCGCAGGTCTTCCGGGCGGATCCGCGAGCCGTTGGACGTGGTGTACCCGAAGGACGGCATCGTGCTGTCGGACTACCCGCTGATGCTGCTGAACCCGGAGAAACGGGCCGCCTACGACCGGGTCGTGGAGTGGCTGCTCGGCGAGCGCGGGCAGCGGGCGATCATGGGGACGTTCCGGCGGCCGGTGAACTCCTCGGTGGCGCGCACGGAGCCGTTGCGGGCCGAACTGGGGACGGCGCTGTACTTCCCCGGCACGCAGGAGGTCGTGGACGCGGTGCTCGCGGCGTACGACCGCGCGGGGCACGAGAGCCGGGTGGTGTTCGTGCTGGACTACTCGACGTCCATGGCGGGCGCGCGGATCGACGGGCTGCGGGCGGCGTTCGGGACGCTGAACGGGTTCGAGCGGTTCCACGTGGGGGAGACGGTGACCGTGGTGCGGTTCGCCGGGACCGTGCTGTCGGTGGACTCCGTCGTGGTGCGCGGCCCAACGGATGTGACCGCGCTGCAAGGGTTGTTGGCCGGGGAGTTGCGGGACGGGACGGCCGTCTGGTCGGCGTTGGACGCGGCCTACCGGCAGGCCGGCGACGGCGTGGTGGTGCTGATGACCGACGGCGAGAACAACGCCGGGATGGGCGTGGCGGAACTGTTGGCCGCCTGGCCGAAGCCGGCGCGGACGTACGCGGTGCGGTTCGGGGAGGCCGATCCCGCCGAACTGGCCCGGGTGACCGGGGTGTCGGGCGGTCGGGTGGTGGACGCCGACGACGGGGCGTTGGCGCAGGCGGTCAAGGAGATCCGGGGCTGTCGGTAGGCGAGGGAGGCGGCATTTTCCGTGGGTGTCGACAGGGCCTTGTGGTGGTCGGTGTGGTGGCCGTGGGCGGTCGTGTGGATCGTGACCGTGGTGGCGGTCGTCGTGGCGGTGGGCGTGTTCCTGTTCGCCTGGCGGGCCAGGCACCGGTTCGCGCCGCCGCGTGAAGTCCCCGGGCTGACGCTGTACCTGAACGGGAAGAGCGTGATGGACCTCTACCAGGTCGGCGGGTTCGGCGACGCGCTGGTCAAGGAGGTCACCGACCGGGTCGGGACGACCAAGGACGGCAAGGTCGCGCTGCCCGGGTTGCGGGACACGGGTGCCGGGATCTCGACCGGGCGGGAGGTCGTGAAGACCTACCTGGAGCGGCACGAGCCGATCACCGTGGTCGGGGTGCTGCTGGCCGCGTTGGAGGCGACGGGGAGCCTGGTGCACGTCGACCTCGCCGAGCAGACCGTGGTCCGCGGGCCGGCGATGGACCGGGTCGCGCACGGGGCCGCGGTGACGTTGCGGAAGCTGAATTCGTACGTGTCGGTGAAGGGGGAGTTCGAGCTGGCGGAGGAGGGGAAGGGGGTGTCGGTGTTCGTCGCGGCGGTGGGGGACGACGGTGTGCGGGTGCGGGTGGAATGCCAGGCGGACGGGCTGGACGACGTGCCGGAGGGGCCGTTCGACGCCATCTGCCTGGGACGGGTGCAGGCGTGGCGGGCGGAGGCGGGTGAACTCGTCGTCCGGCCGATCGCGATGTTCCAGTGACCGGCAGGAAATTCGAGTGTGGCTCCATTGGCGTTTAAGCTGCCCCGCATGGGTACCGTGCCGGAGCGGCTGATCGAGGCCGCTACCAGGTTGTTCGCCGACAAGGGGTTCGACCGGGTCGCCGTGCAGGAGATCGTCGACCGGGCGGGCGTGACCAAGGGCGCGATGTACCACTACTTCGGGTCCAAGGACGATCTGCTGCACGAGATCTACGGGAGTCTGCTGCGGATGCAGACGGAACGGCTGGAGCGGTTCGCCTCCGGTTCCGCGCCCGTCGCCGAACGGCTGCACGCCGCCGCGCTGGACGTCGTGGTGACGTCGGTGGAGAACTTCGACCAGGCCAAGGTGTACTTCCGGTCGGCCGACCAGTTGCCGGAGGCGCGGCGGCTGGCGATGCGCGTGGCACGGCGGCGCTACCACGAGCGGTTCCGGGAACTGGTGCTGGAAGGGCAGTCGGCGGGCGTGTTCCGGGCGGACGTCCCGGCGGACCTGGTGGTGCACTACTTCTTCGGGTCCGTGCACCACCTGGGGGCCTGGTACCACGATTCCGGGACGTTGTCGGCCAAGGAGATCGGCCGGCACTACGCCGACCTCCTGCTGGGGTCGCTCCGGCCCTGAGCCGGCGTCAGGGGACCATGAGCACGACCGTCTCGGCCACGCACGCGGGCTTCGGATTGCCCTCGATCTCCACCGTCACCTTGACGATCGCCTGCTTGCCCTGCGGCAGGTCGGTGATGTCGACCAGTTCCGCGCCGGCCCGCAGCCGGGAACCCACCGTCACCGGGCTGGGGAAACGGACCTTGTTCAGCCCGTAGTTCACGCCCATCGTCAGGTTCGGGACCGTGTAGATGTCCCTGACCAGCAGCGGAATCAGCGAGAGGGTCAGGTAGCCGTGGGCCACCGGCGCGCCGAACGGGCCCGCCGCGGCCTTCGCCAGGTCCACGTGGATCCACTGGTGGTCACCGGTGGCGTCGGCGAACAGGTTGATCTCGTCCTGCGTCACCTCGTGCCAGGGCCCGTAGCCCAGGTGTTCGCCCTTGGCCGCGGCGAAGGCGTCGAGCGTGGGGAAGATCCTCATGTCAGTCCTTCGGCCCGCCGGCGACGTAGATGACCTGACCGGAGACGAACCCCGCGCCCTCGCTGACCAGGAACGACGCCGTGTGCGCGATATCGTCCGGGGTGCCGATCCGGCCGACCGGGATCGTGGCCGCCATGCCCTCCTCGAACGTGACGCCGAGCCGGGCTGCGGTGGCGGCGGTCATGTCGGTGGCGATGAAGCCCGGGGCGATGGCGTTCGCGGTGACGTTGAACCTGCCCAGCTCGATCGCGAGGGTCTTGGTGAAGCCCTGGAGGCCCGCCTTCGCCGCCGCGTAGTTGGCCTGGCCCCGGTTGCCCAGGGCGCTCGTGCTCGACATGTTGACCACCCGGCCCCAGTTGGCCTCGGTCTGGTACTTCTGGACCGCCCGGCTCATCAGGAACGTGCCGCGCAGGTGCACGTTCATGACCAGGTCCCAGTCGTCGTCGGTCATCTTGAACAGCAGGTTGTCGCGGAGGACGCCGGCGTTGTTCACCAGCACGGTGGGCGGGCCGAGCTCGTCCGCCACCCGCTGCACGGCCCGGTCCACGGCGGCGCTGTCGGCGACGTCCACGCCGACCGCGATGGCCCGGCCGCCGTTCGCCGTGATGCCGGCGAGGGTGTCCTGGCAGGACTCCTCGCTCAGGTCCAGGAGGGCCACCTTGAGGCCGTCCTGTGCCAGGCGGGTGGCGACGGCCGCCCCGATGCCGCGTGCGGCACCGGTGACGATGGCCACCCGTGCGTCAGATCCGGCCACGTTCGTCCTCCTCGGGAGAGTGCACTAAGCAAGCGCTTAGAAAGTACCGGTCGGTACGGCTTGACGCCAGAGTGCGGGTGGGTCGACCATACCGACTGGTCGGAATGTTCCGGGAGGAGGCGCGCGGGTGGAGTTCGGAGGCAAGGTCGCCCTGGTCACCGGGGGTGCCAACGGGATCGGCGCGGGGCTGGTCCGGCGGCTCGGCGCGGGTGGTGCGTCGGTGGTCGTCGCCGATGTGGACGTCGAACGCGGGTCGGCGGTCGCCGCTGAGGTGGGCGGCGTCTTCGTGTCCTGCGATGTCCGGGACCCGCGGCAGAACGACGCGGCCGTGCGCGCGGCGGTGGAGGCGTTCGGCGGGCTGGACATCGTCGTCCTGAACGCCGGCGTGGCCACGGGTTTCGGGCTCGGGGACGATTTCGACGCCGAGCGCTACCGGAACGTCATGGCGATCAACCTGGACGGTGTCGTGTACGGGGTGCACGCGGCGTTGCCGGAGCTGAAGAAGCGCGGTGGGCGGATCGTCGCCACGGCGAGCATGGCCGGGCTGATGGCGATGCCGATGGATCCGGTCTACGGGGCCAACAAGGCCGCCGTGGTGGCGTTGGTGCGGGCGTTGGGGCCCGTGCTGGCGGCCGACGGGGTCTCGGTCGACGCGGTGTGCCCGGCGTTCGCGGACACGGCGATCATCGAGGGGTTCCGGCCGTTCCTGGAGTCGACGGGGATGCCGATCCTGACCGTGGACGACGTGGTGGACGCGTACGTGGCCGTGTTGCGCAGCGGTGACACGGGGCAGTGCTGGTTCGTGCAGGCGGGACGGCCCAGCGAGCCGTTCCGGTTCCCCAACCCGCCGGGGCCGCGTGGGGCGTCCGGTGAACGGGTCGAGCTGTCGCGGGAAGGCTGAAGACGTTGCGTGCCATTCAGATCACGGAGTTCGGCGGGCCCGAGGTGCTCACCGAGGTGGAGCTGCCCGATCCGGTCGCCGGGCCGGGGGAGCTGCTGGTGGAGGTCAGCCGGGCCGGGTTGAACTACGCCGACACGCACCAGGCGGAGAACTCGTACCTGGCGCGGATGGAACTGCCGCTGGTGCCCGGCGGCGAGGTCGTCGGGCGGGTCGCGGGCGGTCGGCGGGTCGTGGCGCTGACGAACTCCGGCGGGTACGCGCAGCGGGCCGTCGTGCCGGAGGGCACCGCGTTCGACGTTCCGGACGGTGTCGACGACCTGACCGCGTTGAGCATGGTGGTGCAGGGCGCGACGGCGTGGTTGCTGCTGCGCAAGAGCGTGCACCTGGCGGCGGGGGAGAGCGTGGTCGTGCACGCCGCCGCCGGCGGGGTGGGTTCGATCGCCGTGCAGCTGGCGAAGAAGTGGGGCGCGGGACGGGTCGTCGCGACCGCCAGCTCGCCCGAGAAGCGGGCGTTGGCGCTGGAGCTGGGCGCGGACGCGGCCGTCGACTCGACCGCGGGCGACATGACGAAAGCCTTGCGGGAAGCCAACAACGGGCAGCGGGTGGACGTCGTGCTGGACATGACGGGCGGCGCGGTCACCGACCAGAGCATCGCGGCGCTCGCGCCGTTCGGGCGGCTCGCGTTCTACGGGATGGCCAGCCGGGAACGTCCGTCGCCGGTCGACCTCGGCGGTCTGCTGGCCCACTCCACGGCCGTCGCCGGAATGTGGCTGCCGCACGCGTTCCGGCTGCCCGGACGGGTCGTGCACCGCGCCATGTCCGAGCTGTTCGGCATGGTCGAGGCGGGCGAACTGCGTGCGATCGCGGGCGGCGAGTACGGGTTGTCCGAGGTGCGCCGGGCACACGAGGACCTGAGGTCCCGTCGTACCACCGGAAAGCTGGTGCTGGACCCGTCGCGGTGACGGGAAGGGGCCGCCACCGGGAAGTGGACGGCCCCGTCCGCGTCAGTCGGTCAGCTCGGCCAGCGCGGCCTTGACCTTCGCCAGCTCGGCTTCCAGCTCCTCCATGCGGGTGCGGTGCTGGGACCGGGCGGCCTCGATGACCTCCTCGATGCCGCCGGCGATGTCCTCGTGCAGCTCCTTGGCCGCCTTGGACACGGCGGCGGCGGAGATGACGAGGCCCTGCACGACCCGCTTGGTGCCGTGCACCAGGTCGGCCTGCCACTCGCCGTCGGCGGTGCCGGTGACGGTGAGCGTCAGCTCGACCGTGCGGGTCTTCTTGGCCGTGCTCTTCGGGGCCCGTGGCTTCGCGGGCTTGGCAGCGGGCGGTTCCTCCTGCTGCGGCGCGGCGGGCGTTTCGTCGTCCTGCTGCACGGATTCGGCGGGCGCGACGGCCTCCACCTGGTCTTCCTGCTCCACGAGCGTGTCCGCCTCCACGTTCTCGGTTTCCTCTCTGCGCTACCGGCTCGACCCGGCGTGATCATAGAACACTTGTTCGATGACGGGTCGATCGCCCCGCACAGCGTAGGGTGTCGGGCTTGTGAGCGGATGGCGGGACTTGTCCGCCCGCCGGTTCCTGGACCGGCTCGGTGGCGAAATCGGAATCGCGGTGGCGGTGCCGGCGGGCGTGTTGGCCGTCGTGGACCAGCACGCGGCGGCCGTGCGGGACATCCTGGCGTACGGGGTGCCGGCCGCGGCGGCGGTGGTTCTCCTGGCGGGCTACGCCAAGGGCGTGCTGGACGAGGCGGCGGCGCACGGCTGGCGCGTGCCGCCGATCGTGGAGTGGCGCACAGCGGACTGGACGACGTTGCGGCTCGCTGCCGTGTGCTCGCTGGCACGCAACGCCGACCAGCCCGCTTAGCGCGCTACGGCTTCTGGACCGGCGTCCCGGCCGGCGGCGTGACCATGCTCGCGGTCGGGTCCTCGGCCTGCTGGGTGCGCTGCACGTCCTCACGGCCGCGCTGGTACGCCTCGGCCTGGGCCTTGGCCTGCGGCGCCTCGTTCTCCGCGCGGGTGAGCCAGCCTTCCCAACGCTGCTGCATCGGCTTCACCAGACCACCGCCGACCCCGACGACGACGATGCCGCCGAAGGTCGCCAGAACGGTGATCAGGACGGGCAGGGTGACGGTCGTGGCGACACCGATCTGGTTCAGCGCGGCGATCACACCGAGCCCGATGATGAACCACGACGCGATGTTCGCCAGCGTCCGCCCGTAGGACAGCCCGGCCAACGCGCGAACCGCGACATCCCGCACCGCCCGTGCCACGGCCGCCGCCACCACGATGATGACAATGGCCACGATCGCGCGCGGCAGCCAGGCCACGATCTCGTTCAGCAGGGTGCTCACCGGATTCGACCCGAACAGCCCGAACGCGATCTGTAGCGCGATGAGCAGGATGCCGTAGTACACGATCTGCGCGACCAGACCGGACGCGTCGAACTTGGAGCGGGCCATCGCGTCACCCAGGCCCCCACGCTGCACCGCGCGGTCGAAGTGCACGCGTTCCAACAGCTTGTGCACACCGGCGCGCAGCAGTCGGGCCACGATCCACCCGATGAGCAGCACCACGAGGAACCCGACGAGCTTCGGCAGGAACGTCACCACGGACCGCAGGGCGTCACCGGCCGCCTCGCCGATGCCTTGAGCCTGCGCCGTCTGCACGGCGAGCAGGGCATTCATCGTTCGACCTCCTCGGGGAAGAGTGGTTCGTCTCACCTCCGGTTACCCCGAGTGGTCCTGTCAAACCTCCGATTTCGCCCGCGACCTGTGCGAATCCGATTCCGGCCGGGGCGTGGCCTCCGGCCCCCGATGTCCATTGTCCCAGCCGGGTACGACAATCCGGCCGGCCGAAGCTGAGAACCCACACCCCGCCGAAGCCGGTCCGGGAAGAGCGGTCCTACCCCAACCCGTGCACCACTCGCTGCTTCTCGACGTCGGAGACACCGGGCACGGCCTTCAAGGACCGGATCGCCTCGGGCGCGACCGACCCCGTCACCATGCCCAGCGCCTCCAACACGTCATCCACCACCAACCCTGCCTCCCGCAGACCGGCGACCACCACATCCAGGTCCGCCAGGCTCTCATCAGCGACCGAGACCACGACTTTGTCCACGGCCGCCTCCGAGGGTTCGGTGTCAGGGAGCCAGCACCAATCCTGCACCCACATCCGTGGAAGGCAAGCCCAACCGACGCGCGGACTGCATCAACCGCGCCCACAACTCCCACCCGCGGGCGTTGTAGTGCTCCGCGAGCAACGCCGCGATCCCCGCAACGTGCGGTGTGGCCATGCTGGTCCCCTGGATCCGCTTGTGCCGCGCGTCCGAGGTCTTCCCATTCCAGCTGGAATACACGTTCACCCCGGGCCCGGCCACGTCGACCTGCCCGACCGTGTCCACCGTCCCACACGAGAAGAACGCGATGGCCCGCTGATCGTCGACCGCCCCCACCGACAGGATCGACGGACAGTTCGCCGGGTGCCCGACCGGCGCGACCTTCCCCGGCCGCCGACTCTCATTCCCGGCCGCCGCAACGATCAACGTGTTCTTCGCCAACGCCCGCTGCGCCGCCTGCTCGAAGATCTGCGAGTACGGCGTCCCCGGCTTCACCTCGGCGCCCAACGACATCGACACCACGGCGCACCCGTTGGCCACAGCCCACGCGATTCCGTTCAGGATCCCGCCGTCATCCCCAAACCCGGCATTGGACAGCACCTTGCCCGCATACACCTCAGCCTCGTGCGCGACCCCATACCCGGGCCCACCGGAAGCCGGCTTGCGCGGCCCGGCCGCCGACCCGATGCAGTGCGTCCCGTGCCCGTGCGCGTCGTCCACCGTCTCGCCCTTGATGAACGAGTTGGTCAGCACCGTCCGCCCGGCGAAGTCCGGGTGGTCCACCGTGAACCCGGTGTCCAGCACAGCCAGCCGAACACCCTTGCCGGACACGGAACACAGCGGCGCGCCAACAGCCTGCAAGCCCCACGTGAACTGGCTTTCGTCCACCACAGTGGAACCGGCCTGCGCCTGCACCGGCGCGGCCAGCGCCCGCACGATCCGCTCCGGCTCCACCACGGAGATCGGCCCGGGCTCGCCGGCCGCCACGTTCAGCGCGCGCACCTGGTCCGAGTCGGCGCTGACCACCGCGATGCCGAGGTCCTGGAAGACGATCCCGTCGGACGCCTCCAACTCTTCGGGTGTCACGGATTCGAGGGTGCTGGCCGCGTTGATCCCGGCGACGCGGTTCAGCTCCCGAACACCGGCGGCCACCGAGTTGTCTTCGAGCAGCACCAGATAGCGGCCGGTCGTCGTCCTGGTCTCTTCAGTCTCTTCAGGCATGAGGTCCCCCTTCTCGGGGTTTGTGCGGCAGTCAGGTCTAACCCCGGCGGACGCTCGCTAACAAGCACCCAAACGTGGTTCGCATGCCCTACCTGAGTGCAAGACCGTCCGCCGAGATACAGATCAAGCCGCTGCGGCCCGCGTATCACGCTTTCGGGTGACAAGGCGGGCCAGCGGTTCGACCACGCGCGCCGCCACCGGGCCGAGCACCGCCATCAGCAGCACGTACGCCGTGGCCAGCGCCGCGAGCTCGCCGGACACCGCCCCGGACGCCACGGTCAGGCTCGCGATGACGATGGAGAACTCGCCGCGCGCCACCAGCGCCGCACCCGCCCGCGCCCGGCCCAGTTTCCCGATTCCCTGGCGTTGTGCGGCCCACCACCCGGTCGCGACCTTGGTCAACGTCGTGACAACCGCCAACGCCACGGCCAATCCCAACACGGGTGGAATCGAACGCGGATCGGTGTTCAACCCGAACACCACGAAGAACATCGCCGCGAACAGGTCCCGCAACGGTTCCAGCATCCGCGTCGCGTTCTCCGCCGTCGACCCGGAGATCGCGATCCCCAGCAGGAACGCCCCCACCGCCGCCGACACCTGCAACTGCGACGCCAACCCGGCCACCAGCAGCGCCGCGCCGAGCAGCTTGAGCAGGAACACCTCGGGGTCGGGACTGTCCACCAAGGCCGAGACATACCGACCGAACTTCAACGCGATCACCAACACCACCGTGATCGCCAGCAACGAGATGCCGACCGCGCTCAACCCGCCCAGGAAGCTCACGCCCGCCAGCACGGCGGTCAGGATCGGCAGGTACACCGCCATCGCCAGGTCCTCGAACACCAGCACCGACAGCACGACCGGCGTCTCCCGGTTGCCCAGCCGCCCCAGGTCCCCCAGGACCTTCGCGATGATCCCGGACGACGAGATGTAGGTGACGCCCGCCATCGCCAGCGCGCCCACCGGCCCCCAGCCGAGGATCAGCGCGGCCACCGCACCCGGCGCGGCGTTGAGCACGATGTCCACGACACCGGCCATCCAGGACCGTTTCAGGCCGGTCATCAGCTCGGCCGCCGAGTACTCCAGGCCGAGCAGGAGCAGCAGCAGGATGACGCCGATCTCGCTGGAGATGTGCGAGAAGTCCTCGATGCCGTGCAACGGGACCAGGCCGCCCTGCCCGAAGGCCAGCCCGCCGATCAGGTAGAGCGGGATCGGCGAGATGCCGATGCGCCAGGCCATCTTCCCCAGCAGTCCCAGGCCGAAGAAGACCGCGCCGAGTTGGACCAGTGCGATCGCTGTTTCGTGCAAGGGTTCAGCCGTCCAGGATGTCGGCTGTCTTGGCCAGCCCGTCGGTCGTGCCCACGACCACGACCAGGTCGCCGCCCGCGAACGTGAAGTCCGGGCGCGGCGACGGGTGCACCGAGCCCGCGCGCACCACGGCCACGATGGACGCCCCGGTGCGGGTGCGCAGCTCGGTCTCGCCCAGCGTGCGACCGTCGAACCGGGAGCCCGGCATCACCGGGAACTGCCTGGTCGAGATGCCCGCCACGTCCCGGTGCTGGTCCTCCAGGTGCGCCACGAGCTGCGGCGCGCCGAGCAGCCCGGCCAGGGTGCCCGCCTCGGTGGGGGTGAGCGCGATCGACGCGGAGCAGTTGTCGGGGTCGTCCTTGCTGGACACGATCAGCTCGAACTTGCCGTCGCGGTAGGTGATGACCCCGATCCGGCGGCCCGCGCGAATCATGAAGTCCTGTCGGGTGCCGATTCCCGGCAAGGGCGTGACCTCGACGTTCATACCTGCATGATAATCATCATGACTGTTCGGGCACGTGCCGTGCGCAGCGGCTGGGTGGTCCGGGACCGCGTCCCGGGCCCGGATGTGGACGAGTTCGCCGAGCCCGAACGGGTGGTGGAAGCCCTGGCCACGGCGCGGAACGGCACGCTGCTGGCGGTGCAGCACCCGCACCGGACCCCGGCCGCGCTCGCCGAGGGGTTGAGCCTGACCGACGCGTTACCCAGGGCCCGCGCCGAGCTGGACTTCCTGTGCGGAACCGCGTACCGACGCGTGTCGGACGTGGTCGCGCCGTACCGGGTGGACGGTCCGGACGGCACCGCCTACGGACTGCTGTGCATGGTGGACCCGTCGGCTGCCGGGCACACCGAGGAGGTCTACCCGAACGTGGTCGCCGAACGTGCCCGCGTGCTCACCGGCCTGGGCTGTGTGACGAGCGCCGCGCTGATGGTCCCGGTGCCCGCCGACGACCTGCGCTGGCCCGCCCGCACCGGCACGCCGGGCACCTCGGAGCCGTCCGAGCTGACCCGCCTGGTGGCCGAGGTGGACGACGAGCCCGCCGTGGCGATGGTCGACCCGAGCGGCCGGCGGCACTGGCTGTGGCTGGTCGGCCCCGGACCGCGCCAGGACGCCCTGCTGGCCGCAGCCGGCGCGCACCCGCTGATGGTCGCCGACGGCAACCACCGGGTCGCCGCCGCAGCCGCCGCCGGCATGACCGGTCTGCTGGCCCTGGTCACCGCCGGCCCGGACCTGCGGGTCGGCCCGATCCACCGCGCGCTCACCGGCACCGGCCTGACCCTGGACGCGCTGGCCGACGCGTGGCGCGGCCTCGGGCTCGCGGTGGCCGAGACGGACGTGTCGGCCCGCCCGTCGCCGGGCGTGGTGGTGGCGGTGTCCGGCGCGCGGGCGCTGCGGGTGGAGATCCCGTCGACCGGCATCGACCACGCGTTCGTCGAGTCCGACCTGCTGGCGAAGGCGCTCGGCCTGGACCCGGAGAGCCCGCACGTGCGGGCGGTCACCAACGGCGCGCTGCTGGACGAGGACGTGCTGCTGCTGATCGCTCCGGTCCCGGTCGCCGACGTGCTGTCCGTGCACGCGGCGGGCGGCCGGATGCCGCGCAAGAGCACCTATTTCACGCCCAAGCCGCGCAGCGGTCTGCTGCTGGCCGACCTGGACTGACGGCCGATTCGGGTGTGACGGCTCGCACCAGGCACAATAGGAGGTTGACGGTCTTCGGTCGCGTTCGAGGAGGAAACCCCGGTGGGACACGGTGAGCTGCGTGGCGTGGTGGCCCTGGACGGGCCGTCCGGCACCGGCAAGTCCTCCGCGGCCCGCAGGCTGGCGGCCGTGCTCGGCGCGCGCTACCTGGACACGGGCGCGATGTACCGGGCGGTGACGCTGGCCGTGCTGCGCGCCGGCGTCGACCCGACCGACGCCGAACGCGTCGCCGCGGTCGCCCGCGCGGCCCGGCTGGAGCAGGGCTGCGACCCGGAGCGGTCGACCACGGTGCTGGACGGCGTGGACGTGGGCGCGGAGATCCGGGGCCCCGAGGTGACCCTCGCGGTGTCCCCGGTGTCGGCCGTGCCGCGGGTGCGGGAGCTGCTGGTGGACCGGCAGCGGGAGATCATCGCCGCCGCGCTGGACGAGGCGGGCGGCATCGTCGTGGAAGGCCGCGACATCGGCACGGTGGTCGCGCCGGACGCCGGGCTGAAGGTGTACCTGACGGCCGACGCGCAGGCCCGAGCGCAGCGCAGGACCAAGCAGGACAACGCTTCCGGTCGTACGTCCACTGTGGACTCGACGCTGGCGGACGTGCGGCGGCGGGACGCCTACGACTCGTCCCGCGCGGTGTCGCCGCTGCGGCCCGCCGAGGACGCCGTGGAGCTGGACACCACCGCACTGGACCTCGCGGGCGTGCTGGCCGCGCTGGTGGACCTGGTGGAGCGGCGCGGGCTGCGGGTCGTGGCGGTGGGTGGGTGACCGGGCAGCTGCCGCCCGGCGCGTGGCCGTGGCTGACCGACATCGGTAGGTGGATCGGCCGGTACCCGGTGGCGTGGTCGTTCCGGGTGCGGGTGGCGGAGCGGTCCCGGCTGCCGCTGACCGGACCGGTGGTGCTGGTGGCGAACCACAGCTCGATGGTGGACGGGCCCATCCTGTTCGGCGTCCTGCCCCGCCGTGTGGTGTTCTTGATCAAGCAGGAGATGTTCCGCGGCCTGGCCGGCCGGGGCCTGCGGCGGATCGGCCAGCTGGCCGTCCGGCGCGGCGTGGCCGACCGCACGCCGCTGCTCGCCGCCCAGCAGGTGCTCCGCTCCGGCGGTGTCGTCGGCGTGTTCCCCGAGGGCACGCGCGGCGCGGGCGACGTGGCGCAGGCGCAGCAGGGCGCGGCGTGGCTGGCCCGGTCGACCGGCGCGGTCGTGGTGCCGGTGGCGTGCCGGGGCACCCGGCGGCCGGAGGGATCCGGACGGCGGTTCCGGCCCGTGGTGGACATCCTGGTGGGCGAGCCGTTCGAGCTGCCCGCCGACCGGGGCCGGCAGGCGTTGGAAAAGGCGACCGAGCAGGTTCGCGACCGCTTGGCCACGCTGGTGGCCGAGCTGGACAGCAGGCGTAACGCGAGTGGAGAAGCGGCATGACGGACTTGGACGGCACCTGGGCGGACGAGTCCGAGTGGACGGCGTTCGACGACGAGGAGGGCGGCGGTGACGAGGGCGGCGGCGTCCCGCAGCCCGTGCTGGCCGTCGTCGGCCGGCCGAACGTGGGCAAGTCGACCCTGGTCAACCGGATCATCGGCCGGCGGGAAGCGGTCGTGCAGGACGTGCCGGGCGTCACCCGCGACCGGGTGGCGTACGACGCGCTGTGGAACGGCCGGAAGTTCACCGTGGTCGACACCGGCGGCTGGGAGCCCGACGCCACCGGCATGATGGCGGCCGTCGCGGCGCAGGCCGAACTGGCGATGGCGACCGCCGACGCGATCGTGTTCGTGGTCGACGCGACGGTCGGCGCCACCACCAACGACGAGGCCGCGCTGAAGGTGCTGCGGCGCTCGAAGCGGCCCGTGCTGCTGGTCGCGAACAAGGTCGACGACGACCGGCTGATGGCCGAGGTCGCGATGCTGTGGTCGCTGGGCCTGGGCGAGCCGATCCCGGTCAGCGGCCTGCACGGGCGTGGTTCCGGCGACCTGCTGGACAAGGTGCTGGAGGCGCTGCCCGAGACGCCGCGCGACACGTTCGGCGCGTCGACCGGCGGCCCGCGGCGGGTGGCGCTGGTCGGCAAGCCCAACGTCGGCAAGTCGTCCCTGCTCAACCGGCTGACCGGCGAGGAGCGGTCGGTGGTCGACTCGGTCGCGGGCACCACCGTGGACCCGGTCGACTCGCTGGTCGAGCTGGACGACGAGGTGTGGCGGTTCGTGGACACCGCCGGCCTGCGCAAGCGGGTGAACTTCGCGTCCGGCGCGGAGTACTACGCGTCGCTGCGCACCAAGGCGGCGATCGAGTCCGCCGAGGTGGCGATCGTGCTGCTGGACGCGTCCGAGCCGATCAGCGAGCAGGACCTGCGGGTGCTGACGATGGTCGTGGAGTCGGGTCGGGCGTGCGTGCTGGCGTTCAACAAGTGGGACCTGGTGGACGAGGACCGGCGGCACGCCATGGTGCGTGAGCTGGAACGCGGCCTGGTGCGGGTGCCGTGGGCGGAGCGGGTCAACATCTCGGCGCTGACCGGCCGTGCCGTCCGCAAGCTCGCGCCCGCGCTGCGCACCGCGCTGACGTCGTGGGACACCCGGGTGCCCACCGGACGGCTGAACTCGTGGCTGGGCGACCTGATCGCCGCGACCCCGCCCCCGGTGCGCGGCGGCAAGCAGCCCAAGGTGCTGTTCGCCACCCAGGCGGGTACCCGTCCGCCGACGTTCGTGCTGTTCACGACGGGTTTCCTGGAGGCCGGGTACCGGCGGTACATCGAGCGGAAGCTGCGCGAGGAGTTCGGCTTCGAGGGCAGCCCGGTGCGGCTGTCGGTGCGGGTGCGGGAGAAGAAGCAGAAGAAGTGAGCTGTTGCCCGGGTCGGCGGAATGGGGTTGCCTGACGTCGTGCCGGTGAGATTGGTCCTCGCGGACGACGAGGCGCTGCTGCGACGAGGGCTGCGGGTGCTGCTGGAGGCGGACGGCCGGGTCGAGGTCGTCGCGGAGGCGGCAGACGGGGCCGGGCTGCTGGAAGCCGTGCGCGTCCACCGTCCCGACGTGGCGCTGGTGGACGTGCAGATGCCCGGGATGGACGGCCTGTCGGCGCTGCGTGCGCTGCTCGCGTGGACCGACCCGCCGGCCGTGGCGGTGCTGACGACGTTCGACCTGGACGACTACATCACGACGGCCCTGGACCTGGGAGCACAAGGCTTCCTCCTGAAGGACGCCGAACCGGAAGCCCTGGTCCGCGCGGTCCTGGACCTGGCAGCCGGCGGTGCCGTCCTGGACCCCAGGATCACCGCCAGGCTGCTGCCCAGGATGCGCGAGGCGGGTCGGATCCGGGACAACCCGCACCTCGACCTGCTGAGCGCCCGGGAGAAGCAGGTGCTGAACCTGCTGGCCAGCGGCAAGTCGAACAGCACCATCGCGGCGGGCCTGGGCCTGAGCGAGGCGACGGTGAAGTCGTACGTCTCGACGGTCCTGACCAAGCTGGGCGTGGAGAACCGAGTGCAGGCGGCCCTGGTGGCGCACCAGGTGGGTGGCACATGGTGATCGTGCTGGAGTTCCTGGCCGTCGCGGTCCCGGCAGCGATGGTGCTGCTGGCCGACGGCGTGCCGTACCCGTGGTCGATCCCGACGGCCCTGACCGCCTGCGCCCTGCTCCCGTTGCGCAGATGGAAGCCGTGGCTCGCGGCGCTGGCCTGCCTACCGGCCCTGGCAGGCGGCCTGGGCTGGCCCGCAACGGTGGTGGCGCTGTTCCGCATCGGCCGAACTTCACCCGTGCGAGTGATGTCCTGCTGGGTGTTCCTGACCACAGCGCTGCCGGCAACGCTGGTAGTGGTGACCCAGGACCTGACGGTAGGCGCAGTACTTCTGACGTACGCGTTCAGCCTCTTCATGTCCGGCGCACCCACGGCACTGGGTGCCCTGATCACCACCCGCCAGAAGCTGACAGCCAGCCTGACCGAGGCGTCCAGGGCACGTGAGGCCGAGCTGGAGGCCAGAGAAGCGGGTGCGAGGGCGTCCGAACGAGCCCGGATAGCACGAGAGATCCACGACGCGGTAGGCCACCACGCGACGCTGATAGCCGTCGAAGCCGCTGCCCTGGCGGCCACCACGGACTCCCCGCAGACAAGGGCCACAGCCCAACGCCTGCGGGCGCTGGCGAAGGAAGCCCTGTCCGAGATGCGAGCGGCCCTGGGCCTGCTGAACCCCGAGCCGACCCAGACCCACCACGACATCCCCCACCTGGTGGCAAGGGCAGAAGCGGCAGGCGTCCCGGTCCACCTGGACACGGCCGATACCGGTCCCCTCCCGCCGTCGACAAGCCGGGCGGCGTTCCGGGTGGTTCAGGAGGCGCTGACAAACGTGACAAAGCACGCCCCAGGCGCTCCGGTCCACGTGCGACTGTCCCAACAGAACGGCCACCTGCACATATCGGTGCACAACGCCCACTCACCCACCCCGCCCCAGCTCGCGGACTCCGGCGGCACCGGCCTGCACGGCCTGTCGGAACGAGTGAGCCTGGTAGGCGGCACCCTGAGAACCACCCGTCACGAGGACGGCAGCTGGGAGCTGGAAGCCGACCTACCCTCCGGTCCGTCGAAAGTTGACCGAAACGACTCGACTTTCGGCGGTAGTGCACGAAACCCCACGAACGCATAGTGACAAGGCGTCGATCCTGGGGACCAGGCGACCGAGGGGACAGCGGAGGTCCACACCACCCGGACCTCCGCCACCCACGGTCCGCCACCTCCGAGATCACCAACCGGGGGGCCGCGTCGGGGGCCCGTTGTGGGTGCGCTAAGCTAGCCGCGCACACCACAACGGGGTGCGGCCGGGACGTGGCGCAGTTTGGTAGCGCACTTGACTGGGGGTCAAGGGGTCGCAGGTTCAAATCCTGTCGTCCCGACGGCCAAGAGGGTCTTCGCAGGTCAGACACTGCGAAGGCCCTCTTTTTATGATCTTGGGATGTTCGGACGGGTCAAGCATGCCGCTCAGCGACACCTTGACTCGGGGAGTTTCCGCGATGCCCCTGCTGGACCTGGACAAGATCACCACCGGCCTGTCGAAGACCTGGTCAGGCTACCTGCGTGACTGGGATCGCACCCTGCGGTCGGCCGGTCACCCGGAGACCACCCGCTACAACTACCTGCTCGCCGCCGCCCAGTTGGCCCGCTACCTGGCAGAGCACTCCCCGGACCCGGAATCCTCCGACGCAGCTGAGGACCCGTGCGAGGTCGCCAAGGCCCACGTCGAGCACTTCCAGGCGTGGATGATCGAGACCCGTTCGGGCGCGACCGCGCTGAACAAGCACAAGGGCCTCCAGCAGTTCTTCCGCTGGCTGCGCGACGACGAGGAGGACATCGAACGCTCCCCGATGGACCGGGTCAAACAGCCGAAGACGACGAAGAAGCTGATCCCGGTCATCCGCGACGACGACACGAAGAAGGTTCTGGACACCTGCAAAGGCCGCAAGGACTTCGTCGCCCTGCGCGACGAGGCCCTGATCCGCCTCTACTGCAACACCGGCGCCCGCCTGTCCGAAGTCGGCAACCTCACCCTGGCGGACCTGGATCTGGACACCGAATCGGTCCGCTACCGGGGCAAGGGCGACAAGGACCGCCAAGTCCGCTTCGGCCCGAAAACCGCCCGCGCCCTGTCCCGCTACCTGCGCGCCCGCGCCAAGCACAAGGCCGCCGACACGCCCGACCTGTGGCTGGCCGAACGCGGCCTCCGCCGCCTGACCCCCAACGGCATCAAAATCATGCTCAAACGCCGCGGCCTGGCCGCCGGCCTGACCGGAGTGCACGCCCACCGCTGGCGCCACAACTTCGCCCACGAATGGAAACGGGCCGGCGGCGACACCGGCGACCTGATGCTCCTGCTCGGCTGGGCCTCGGAAGACATGCCCCGTCACTACGGAGCCAGCGCCGCCGCCGAACGCGCCCAGGAAACCCAGCTCCGGATGGGCATCGGCGAACGGGTCTAGTGAGTCGTCCCGGGAACGATGCGAATTTTGTGTCTCGAAGTTCGTCCGACGCGGTGAATATTGGTAGTATCTAATTCTGGTGGTCGCGGGTGCACTGGTTGTGCACCCGCGACGTTTACCTGGGTAGAAGGTCGCTGATGTGGTGGAACACGGTGACGACCTGTACCAGGATGCCAAGGGCGACGGCGATCATGCTGGAGCGGGTACTCCGGTTTGATCGTCGTCGCCTACCCTGGCGGTGAAGCTGCCCCTGTCGGGCTTTCGCGTCGGATGACGCGCATTTGTCTGGGCAACGCTTGCGATGACGCCGGCAACAACGCCTGTTTGCCACTGATGTGAATATCCTTCGGTTGTTTGGTTGCCTGTGGACATGTCGCGACCTCGATGCCATGAAGGCGCGGATTACATGAGGTGTCTTCAGTTTTGTCTTGGGTACTCCCTTCGGCTTGATCATCCGCGCCAAGATATCGCACGGAACTGGTACCTATAGAGGTACCCTGCCCTCCTAACTGCAAGGGCAGAGAAGTACCGTGTCGCTCATGCGCTGGGGCTTGCGTCCCAGTTGTGGATTGCAACTCTGCGCTTGCGTTAGGACGCAACTCCGTTGATGTCACTGCGTGGCCTTGGGGTGGTGGCCTGCCGGCCGTCACCCCAAGGTGTTGCTCCATCCGGGTGCTCGTGACGTGCTCCGACTTCAGGTCGTCAGGTTTTTGTCGGTGGTGGTCTCTATGGTCGTCGCGTCCGAGGTCATCGTCTGAAAGACGCTGCCGGCCGGGTGCGTGTGTCATGTGGGCTTGAGGTGCTCTGAGCCTGCGGGCTGCCTGGTCCGCACTCATATGAAAGAGGTGTCAGAGGCTAGGTATGCGGCAGTGGAGCGTTGATCGAAAGGTTCGTACAGGGAGGTTGATGTATGGCGCCGCGTCGTGTTCCGAGTTCACGGGGACGGGTGTCGATGCAGGTGTGGGGCGATGCCGCGCTGTTCACCCGGCCGGAGTTCAAGACGGAGCGGGTGACGTACCCGTGTATGACGCCGACTGCTGCGGTGGGTGTGTTGGAGTCGATCTACTGGCATCCAGGTATGAGGTTCGAGATCGAGCGGATCGAAGTACTCAAGCCGATCGTGCAGTTCCCGATACGGCGTAACGAGACGTCGGTCGTGCCGTCGCTGGCCGGTGCCTTGGCAGGACAGACGCTGAACACAGCGGCACCGGGTTCGCGGACGCAGCGGATGTCGTTGTGCCTGAAGGACGTCGCCTATCGGATCCACGCGTGGATCCAGGTGCTGGAGGGTGCCGACAAGCCTCTGGCGGCCTATCGGGAGCAGTTCTCCCGGAGGTTGCGTCGGGGTGCGTGCTTCAGCCCGCCGTACCTGGGGGCACGTGAGTTCGCGGCCGACTTCGGCGAAGTGGACGACACACCGATTCAGGAGGACCTCAACCTGGACATGGGGTTGATGCCTCACTCGGCGGTCTACAGGAAGGACGGCACGGTGCGGTACTGGACATGGTTCGACGCGAGGCTCGACAAGGGCAAGATGGATGTTCCCGTCGAAGGAGTGACCTCGTCGAGCTCCGCGTCGGCAGGTCTGGAGGCGGCTGGCTGATGCTGTTGCACCAATTCGCCGAGCAGGGTGCCCGACAGGTCGGGGGTGGGCCGCGCAACTTCACCGAGCGGCCGGTCCACTGGCAACTGGACCTGGACCGGGACGGTCGGGTGCTGGGCCTTTCCCCGTTGCACAATCTCACGTCGGGAAAGCTGGGCATCCCGCAGTCGGTGCCCGACCCCGGCCGCACCAGCGGTGTCTCCGCCGCGCTGGGGGTGGACATCGGTGAGTACGTGCTGGGTTGGCATCGGGTCGACCACAAGGCCGACAAGCCGATCGTGGATCCGCGCACGCTCGACCGGCAACGGGCCTTTCGCGAGCTGGTGGAGCGTTGGGCGGGGCAGACTGATCCGGCACTCGACCCGGTTCCCCATGCCATCGCGGAGTTCTACCGGGACGGTGTCGTCGTCGATCAGCCGGACAGTGCAGACGGGGCGCACAACGTCGTCATCGCCGTGCACACCGCCGAAGGCTTGGTCTACGCGCACGAGGCGCTTACTGCGGCGGAGTTCTGGTCTGCCGAGATCGCTCGGCGCAAGGGGACGAGGTCCGCAGACAGCAGCACCCGTGAGGGGCTCTGCCTGGTATGCGGACAGCAGGGGCCGCTGGCGAAGACCGTTCCCGGCTCCATCCCAGGCAGCTTGTTGCCAGGTGCCGCCAACAAAGTCCGTGTGATCAGCGTCAACGATCACGCGTTCGGCTACGACGGCGTCAAGGGGTTGGAGCACTCGCCGTTGTGCTTCACGTGTGCGGACAACATCGTCACCGGGGCGGTGTACGTGTTGTCCCGCAACAGGATCGCATGGCCCGGACAGCAGTCGGTCACCACATGGTGGACCTCTGAGCTGGATGCCGAACAGATCGCCGCGGCAGCGGTGGGCACGCTGGTGCAGGAAGGGAGCACTGACCCCGAGAGGGTTCGCGAGGCGCTGGACGCCGCCCGCGACGGAGTCAAACGCAACCCGAGGATCGCCACGGCCCGATTCCGGGCCGCGACCTTGGGCGCCAACGTGGCCCGGCTGCTCGTGCGGGACTGGATCGACATCTCGTTGCCGGGCTTGCTGGGCAACGTCCGCTCCTGGATGGACGACCACGAGGTCAACGGGCGGGTGTACTCGCTGTGGCGGATGGCCTTGTCCTGCGGTCGGTGGACCGATCGCGGCTATGTCCAGATGGGGTCCAAGTCCGACGACCGACTGGCGGACCTACAGGACACGCTGCTACACGCAGCCCTCACGGGTCAACCCGTCCCGCGCAAGGTATCCCTTCACGTGCTGCACCGGATCTGGCGTGATCACCAGATCGACGGTCCCCGGCTAGCCCTGCTCCAACTCGCCCGCAGAGGACAATCCGTGTTGACGCCCGACGCACCCGACCAGCCGCCCGCCTACGTGGCGGGACGCCTGTTGGCCCTTCTCGACTCCATCCAGTACCGCTCCTCCGAAGGCAAGGTGAACCGCACCTTCGCCGCCCGCGTCCTCGGCGCTGCCCGTACCAGGCCGGGTTTGGTGCTGCGCGACGGCGTGCAGATGGCCGAGACCGCCTGGCTTCCGAAGATCAACCGGT
The DNA here is from genome assembly GCA_965995405.1 of uncultured Saccharothrix sp. Classification (GTDB taxonomy): domain Bacteria; phylum Actinomycetota; class Actinomycetes; order Mycobacteriales; family Pseudonocardiaceae; genus Actinosynnema. Next base: position 6,032 of record CBHFOL010000042.1, on the reverse strand, counting down.
CCAACGCGCGGGCCGCAGCGGCATTGCAGGCGGAACTGGCCGCGCTCCAGGCGCTGATCACCGACGACGCCCTCACCAAACCCTTGGACAGCGCCGGCCAGCACCTGCTGGTGCTGGGTCTGGGACACCAAAGGCACCACCTGATCGAACGCGCCAAAGCCGCCAAACAGTCGCGCGCCGGCAGGAGCACGGACGACCAGGACCCTACCGACGCCGACCTCGCCGGTGACGGCGTGGACGACAACGACACCGCTACCGACAAGGGAGACCTCCGATGAGCGGCGCCCACCTCGACCCCACGGTCCGCCACGACATGCTGCTCGTCTTCGACGTGCTGGACGGCAACCCCAACGGCGACCCCGACGCGGCCAACCAACCCCGCCAGGATCTGCAAACCAACCAGGGCCTGGTCACCGACGTCGCGATCAAACGCAAGATCCGCGACACCATCCCGTTGCTGGCCGTCGACCCGGAGCGCTACCGGATCTTCGTAGAAGCGGGAGAGGCGCTCAACCCGCGCCTGGAGGAGTCCTACACCGCCAACGACATACCCTTGGAAACCAACGAGGACAACGGTGGTTCCAGGAAGTCCCGTAAGCGCATCGAGCCGGTCCAGGCAGACCAGGCACGCGACTGGCTGTGCAACCGCTACTACGACCTCCGCCTGTTCGGTGGCGTCATCGGCACCGGCAACACCCAGTCTCTCGGCAAGATCCGCGGCCCACTCCAGGTCACCTTCGCCCGCTCGGTAGATCCGATCGCCCCCGAACAACATGCCATCACCCGGGTCGCCAAGACCCGTGCCGAAGACGCGGGGCACGGCGAGATGGGCAACAAGTGGACCGTGCCGTACGGCCTGTACACCGCACGCCTGCACTACTCGGCCGCCCGTGGCGGACAGACCGGTGTCAGCGCCGAAGACCTCGACCTGCTCTACAAGACCCTCCTCATGATGTGGGACCACACCAGCTCCACCAGTCGCGGGGAGATGGCCACCCGCGCCCTCTACGTGTTCTCGCACCGCGACGCGTTCGGTGTCGTCCCCGCCCACAAGCTCCTGGACCGAGTCACGATCACCAACCTCAGGCCCGACGAGCCGGCCCGTGGCTTTACCGGCTACTACACCGTGACGCTGACAGACGAAGACCTGCCCGACGGAGTCACCGTCGCCCAACTCGCCTGAAACTTCCAACGTGCCCGGCAGCCAACCCTGCACGGAACGACCACACCGGTACACGGAGCCCATGTACGCCCACAGCCCAGACCGCTCATCCCGTTCCCGATGGCACCGCCTCGACGACCACGTCGAGAGCGTCAGCCGACTCACCGAACAGTTCGCCACTCCACTGAAGATGCCCGAACTCGGAGCGGCCGTCGGCCTGCTCCACGACGCGGGAAAGTGCTTCACAGACTGGCAGAAACGGCTGCTCGTCGTCGGCGGAACCCGGCAACGGATCGGGATACCTCACGCCGACGTAGGTGCGAACCTGGCGCACCGTGTCGCAGGCCCCGCCGCGCTCACCATCCTCGGACACCACACAGGACTCACCAGGGCAAGCGACCTCGACGACATCCCCGTCGATCAAAAACAGGCCGACCGCATCGCCGATGCGACCCGCCACTTCCTTGCCGCTGTGCCGCGCGCCGCCTCGATCATCAACGGTCCCAGCCTGATTCCCGACACCTGGAACACCGACCCGTGGCATCGCGACATCGGACTGCGCCTGCTCTTCTCTGCCCTCGTCGACGCGGACTGGCTCGACACCAGTGCCTACAAGACCGGAGCCGAACTCCACGAGTTGATCCGCCCGGACCTGGATGCGGCCAACCTCATAGACCACTTCGACCACGTTCGTTCCACGACGCGACACGAACCTACCGCCACGAACCTGCTGCGCGGTGAACTGTTCGACCAAGCCATCGCCGGTGCCTCGCGAGACAGCGGGATGTACCGGCTCACCCTGCCCACAGGTCTGGGCAAAACCTTGACCTCGACCGGATTCGCCCTGCACCACGCTGCACAACACGGCCACCGGCGGATCATCATGGCCGTCCCGTTCATCACGATCACCCGGCAGAACGCCACCGTGCTGAGGGAACACCTCGGAGACGAAACGGTCCTGGAACAGCATTCCGCAGTCGAGTTGCCCGACCACTCGTGGATGAAGCTGGCCACCGAGAACTGGGACGCGCCGTTCATCGTCACCACCACGGTTCAGCTCTTCCAGTCCCTGTTCGCCCGCACACCAGGCCGTGTGCGCAAACTCCACCGCATCGCCCGATCCGTCATCATCCTCGACGAAGTGCAGGCCCTCCCCGCAACGATGCTGGTGCCCATCCTCAACGGGCTCCGGGTCCTGGTCGAGCACTTCGACTGCACCGTCGTGCTGTGCTCTGCCACTCAACCCACGTTCGACACGCTGCCCGTCTGGAAGGACCTCGACATCGCGGAGGTCGTGCCGGAGCCGAAGCGTGCCTTCGCCCGAGCCCGCACTGTCCGCTACCGCTACTGGCTCGACCCCAGACCCACCTGGGAGGCGGTTGCCTGGGATGCCGCCGGCCACGACCAGAGCCTGCTGATCGTCAACACCCGCAAAGACGCACGCGCACTCCACCAGGCATGCCTGGCCGCAGCGGACGGACACACCGTTCTCCACATTTCCCGCGACATGTGCGAACAGCACATCCTCGACACCTTCGACACGGCCAAACAGCTACTCGGCAAAGAGAAGCTCCTGCTGATCTCCACCCAACTCATCGAAGCCGGCGTCGACATCGACTTCCCCGCCGTCTACCGCGCCTGGGCCACCGCTGAAGCCCACCTCCAATCCGCAGGCCGTTGTGATCGCGAGGGTGGAAACGGCAACGGCCTGGTCACCATTTTCGATCCAGCCGAGGGCCACCAGCCATCGGACTACTACGCCACCGCCTCCTCGGTAGCTCGCAGACACTTCGGCCCCACAGCCCGACGACCAGCCATGCCCGACGATCTCGACGCGCTCGCCTCGTACTACTCCGAACTCCACCACAAGCTCGGGCTCGTAGGTGCCAAGTTCCCCAACAACCAGTCCATGTGGCAGGACTGGCACCACATCACCCACAACCGTGAGCGCCTTAACTTCAGAGACGTCGCCCAGGGCCCCCACGCCTTCCGTATGATCAATGACGACACCGTTCCCATCGTCGTCACCAGCTACACGTCGTCGAAGCGCACCACCTCAGCCGCTGACGTCGCTGCGGCACTCGACAGTCTCAGCCAACCGGCGAAACTCGACCCTGCCGACATTCGCGCCGCGCTCCGGACTCTCCAGCCCTACATGGTCTCGCTTCGCAAGGAACTGCTTCCGCAACTCGAAGCCGGCGGAGCGCTGAACGTTGTGCTGGACGGAGCCCTCTACAAGTGGATGGGGCAGTACGACCAGCAAACCGGACTCCGACTGTGAGGCTCTGGAACCGGGGTGGTGCCGTGCGCCCATTACGAAGTCGGCCAAGATCGGCGTCGCGGACAAACTGCACAACTACAGGCAACTGCTCCTGTGGGCCGCCCGCGACACCACCGGAACCCGGCAGACCCGGCTGCGCGACGTCGCCGAACACCACGCCACCGCGCTCACCCAACTACCCGACGCCGACTCGCTGTCGGAGACACTGGGCATCGAAGGCCGCGCCGCGCGCGAATACTTCCAGGCACTCGACCTCCTCGCGCCGGGAGTCGCCGCCGGCCGCACCCGCAGACCACCCACCGACCCCGTCAACTGCCTGCTGTCCTTCGGCTACGGCATGCTCCGCGTCGCCGTCCACGGAGCACTGGAACAGGTCGGACTGGACCCCTACGTCGGCTACCTGCACGGCGTCCGGGCCGGGAAACCGTCCCTCGCCCTCGACCTCATGGAAGAGATGCGGCCACTCCTGGTCGACCGCCTCGTCCTCACCCTGCTCAACCGCAAACAGATCGCCGATCGGCACACCCGGACCCTGCCCGGTGGTGCCGTGCAACTCACCGACGACGGCCGCAAGATCTTCCTCGAACACTGGAGCCAGGCCGGGGAACGCACCTGGCCGCACGCGGGCACAGGACGCGACATCCCCGCCGCGCTCATCCCGCTCGTCCAAGCCCGCCTGCTCGCCCGCCACCTGCGCGGCACCAGCGACACCTACCTACCCTGGACCCTCACCTGATGGAACTCCTCGTCACCTACGACGTCGACACCACCACGCCCGAAGGGGAACGCCGCCTCCGCCAGGTCGCGAAAATCTGCGAAGGCGTCGGCCACCGGGTGCAGAAGTCCGTGTTCGAGGTCGTCTGCACACCGGCCCAACGGCTGCAACTGGAAGCCCGACTACTGGCCACCATGGACACGACCCTCGACTCGGTCCGCATCTACCACCTCGACCGAGGCACCTTCCAAGCCGCTCGGCACCTCGGGGCCGCCACAACCCCACCTCACCAGGGAGCACTGATCATCTAGGCAACGCCTCCCTGGCCCGGACGCGGCGCACGTGCGTAGTGGGTTGCCGGCGGCACCGTCGACATCCGCGCACCGGCTGCTTGGGAACCCCAAGCGTGACAAGAAACGCCGAGAGGTTCCGAACCCCACTCAGGCGTGTCATCCCGCTACTTGGGAGACCATCCGGATGTGGAGTCCCCAGTCGACAGAAACCCCTGTTCAGCCAGGCCAGCGCCAGCCCTCCGGGACTGGCGAGGATCGCAACCGCAGTCCGGGCACCGCTGCGCCTGATAGGACTGCCCAGCGCCAGCCCTCCGGGACTGGCGAGGATCGCAACCACTGGCTCAGCTCGTAGCGATTGATCTCCTCCAGGACCAGCGCCAGCCCTCCGGGACTGGCGAGGATCGCAACCTGGCCGCACTCGCCGCACGGGTTCGACACGCGGTCCAGCGCCAGCCCTCCGGGACTGGCGAGGATCGCAACTGGAGATTGCCGTTCGCGTCACGCTCGGCACCCTCGCCAGCGCCAGCCCTCCGGGACTGGCGAGGATCGCAATGCAGCATGTTCTCCTTGCTGTCGAGCAACACGACCTCGTGGAACGTCGCGTGCAACTCTTGCGCGAGGTACTCCAACTGTTCGATGAATGCACCTGTCCGGGCTGCTGCCCGGTGATCCGGGGTTCGCCCTCGTCGTGGCGGACGCCGTGGAGGACGCGGGGAGCAGGTGGTGCTGGAGTTGGTGGAGACGGCGCTGGTCGACCTGCCGTTGCGGGTTCCCCGCTGACGGCCGGATACCCGGAGGGCGACGAAGTTCGCCGTCGGCGGGCGCCGCTGGAGCCGCTGTCATGGCTGGATCGGCATCCACAGTTCGATGTGGCCGTGCCTGCGGTAGAACTCGACGAGTGGCCTTGCAACGTCCCTGGGCGTGGTCGCCTGGAGTTCGGCCATTCCGTCGCCGATTTGTCGGTAGGTCTGGGCGGGGTCGCCGACGAGGTGGCCTCGCAGGTACCAGCCTCCGGCCAGGACGCCGAGCCGTAGGCCGAGACGGTCCGGACTGTCGGTCTCCTTGACCGGCGTGCACACGGTGTAGGTGCCCGCGTGTTCGTCGATCCGCGCGAACATCCTGCGCCCGCGCAGCCCGACCAACCGCTCGAACGACGGCCAGAGCGCCTGGATCCGGGGCAACTCGTCCGCGGTGGTCTGTTCCATCACCGGGATGTCCTGGCGTTGGATGCGATCGGGCCGGGCGTGCAGGACCGGTGGTGTCATGGCACCAATAAACCACTCGCCACCGACAACTGATACGGCATCGCCGTCACCGGACGTACCTGCTCGGCGGCCGGACAACTCCCCGGTACGTGGCCGCCGGCGGGGAACTCGAACCGGCCACTGTCACCGCGACACGTCGGCCGTCCGGATGTCCACACAGGACCTGGTTGCCGACCGGTTCGACGCGGTGTGTGCGGTGTGGGTTCGGTGGTCCGTGTCGGACGGGGCTCGTGATGGTGGGCGACGTCGTCGTGCGTGTCAAACCGCTGCGTGGGGCCGGGTTCTGCTGTTCCTCCCTTCGGTCGGGCAGAACCCT
>CBHFOL010000041.1:0-33793 GCA_965995405.1 uncultured Saccharothrix sp. | reverse complement strand
GCCCGTTCCGCCAGCGCCGCCCCCAGCCGCCCCGGCTCGGGCTCGGCGAACAGCTCCTTCAAGCGCACCGCCAACCCCTCCACATCACCCGGCGCGGCCAGCAGCGACGGCGAACCCACCATGTCCGCCACCCCGCCCGTGTCCGTCGCCACCACCGGCTTGCCCGCCGCCATCGCCTCCGCCACCACGAGCGGCTGCTGTTCCATGCTCGACGGCAGCACCAGGGCATCGTGCTGCCGCAACTGCGCGAGCACGTCCTCCCGGAACCCGAGGAACGTCACCCGACCGGGGAGCATCCGCCGCGCCTGCTCCTCCGCCGCCGCACGCAACGGGCCATCGCCGATCACGGTCAGCGAACCGTCCTCCGGCAGCACCCCGGGCAACGCGTCCAGCAGCGTGGGCAACCCCTTCCGCTCCACCAACAGCCCCACGAACACCAGCCGCCGAACCGGCCCCCGAGGCGGCGACGCCGGCAGCAGCTCCACGCAGTTGTCGATGTGCGTCACCCGGTGTGCGGGCACCCGCAGCCGCCGCACCAGGAAGTCACCCATCGACGGCGCGGGCACGACGGTCCGGTGGATGAACCGCGCCACCCCCGCGTCGGCCGCCAGCACCGTCCGGGTGTACTTCGACGGCCCGGCCGCCCCCGGCGCGCCCCGGAACCAGCCTTCGGCCACGTCGTCCGGCACCCCGTGGTAGGTCTGCACCACCTTGTGCCGCAACCGCAACCCCGCGCTCACCAACCCCGCCCGCCGGTCCTGCGCGTGCACGACGTCCGGACGCCAGTCCCGCAATGCATCCCGCGCCTGCCGCCCGGCCTTCAAATCCCCTTTACCGGCAACGGAAACCTCCTCGAAACACCCGGAGATCAGCGAAGCCCCACGCGCCGGCACCGGACCGAACACCCGCACCTCGGCCTCACCGGACGCGATCAGGGTCGCGGCCAGCCGCACCGTCACGTCCACCGGACCACCCTTGTCCTGTGTCAACAGGTAGGCGACCTTCACCGGTTCCCTCCCACGAGCTTCTCCACCAGGATCGCGACCTGATCGCACACCCGCACCGAGTCGAACAGCACCTCGGCCCGCCGCCGCCCGGTCAACCCCTCGTCCGCCGCCAGCACCGGATCGGCCAGCCGGGCCGTGATCGCCGACGCCAGCGCCGGCACGTCACCCGCCCGCACCACCGCACCCGCCTCGCCCACGCTCTGCCGCACCCCGCCCACGTCGAACGCCACCACCGTGCGCCCGCTGGCCATCGCCTCCAACGGCACCAGCGCCATCCCCTCCGCCCGCGACGGCAGGACCACCACGTCGGCCGCCGTGTAGAAGTCGGCGACCGCCGGGTCGTGTCCCCACCAGCGCACCGACTCGTGGTCGCTCTCCGCGCGCCACCGCTCCCGCATGGGCCCGTCGCCGACCAGCACCAGCCGCGCCTCCGGCATCGCGTCCACCACCGCACGCCACGCCGCCAGCAACTGGTCCTGCCCCTTCAACGGCGCGAGCCGCCCGACGCACACCGCCGTCGGCACGTCCGGCAGCCGCAGCCGACGACGTGCGGCGACCCGGCTGCGCGGCCGGAACGCCATGGTGTCGACGCCGTTGCACACCACCTCGGCCGCCGTCGAGATCCCGAGTTCCCGCCCGGCCACCAGCTCGTCGTCACTGACGCACACGAGCTGGTGCGTCCAGCGCGCCGCGAACCGCTCCCACACCGCTGAAGCCCACCGCAACGGCCCCCGCGCCGTCTGGAACGACCACAGGTGCGGCTGGAACAAGGTGGGCCGACGGCCGCGCAACGCCAGCCGCCCCGCGAGACCTGCCTTGGAACTGTGCAGGTGCACCGCATCCGGGGCAAGCCGGTCGAGGATCTTCTTGAGCCGCAACGCTTCCGTCACCGTGCGCGGACCGGGGGAACGGCCGGCGGACCAGGGGTGCACGGTGACCCCCGCGTCCCGCAGCCGCTGCGCGAACGGGCCCGGCGGGCACACCACGTCCACCGACCAGCCCAGTTCCCGTTGTGCGACAGCGAGTTCCCACACGACTGCCGCGACACCGGCGTCCACCGGCTGGGTCACGTGCACGACCTTCATCGACGCACCTCTCGAAGTTCCCGAACGGTGCGGCGGTTGGCGAGCAGCGCCGCCGCGAGATAGCCGAGCACCAGCACCAGACCTTCACCGAGCGCGCCCGGCAACGTCGGCCCGAACACATCCCCGAACACGTGCGCCACCGCCAGGCAGCACAGCACGCCCACCGCGACCCCGCCCGCCATCCGGCCGAGCCCGGGCGGCGCGAGACCGTTGCGTGCCAACACGAACCACGTCAGCGGGACCATCACCCACACCACCGCGAGCTGGGTCCAGGCGACCGCCACCACGCCGTACTGGGCGCACACCGCGAGCGCCATCACCAACGCCACCAGGTGGGTCAGCTCCAACGCCAGGTAGCGCCGCGCGTGGCCGGCAGCACGGATCACCTGGTACCACAGGTGAAGCAGTCCGAACCCGAGCCCGTAGCCGCACAGCAGCACCAGCGGGAGCGCCGCCGGGGCCCACCGGTCGCCGAACAGCACGACCCGGTCGGCCAGCGCCGCCGTCACCGCGTACAGGCCGCCGGTCACCACCAGCACGGCGTGCGTGAACCGACCCGTGGCCACCGGCAGCCCAGACCGCTCACCGGACCGCACCATCCTGGCGCACAACGGAAAGAACACCCCACCGAGCACGACGGCGACCATGATGTACGGCACCCAGGCGATCCGGTACGCCAACGAGTACACGCCTACCGCCTCGGTGCCCAGTACGTGCCCGACCGCCAGGTAGTCGATGTTGATCAGCAGCACCGCGACCAGCGCGCCCGGCCCCACCACGGCAATCCACCGCACGGCTTCCGCCGCCGCGTCCGCATCCCACCGGAACCGCACCCGCACACCGGCCACCACGCCCAACACCGGCTGTGTCACCGCCGTGCACAACAGCCCGAGCACCAACGAATACGGTCCGAACCCCTGCACCGCAAGCACAATCGTCGTCGCCGCACCCAGTACCGCCGAGCCCGCGTCCGGCAGCAGCCGCCGCCGGAAGTCCAGGTCCCGGTGCATCAACCCGAGCTGCACGCCACCGGCCGCCGTGAACGGCAGGCTCAGCGCCGCCAACCTGATCAGCGGCGCGACCTCGGGCGCGTCCAGCAGCGACGCCAGCCCGTCAGCCACCACCACCAGGAACAACGCCAGCGCGACGCCTGTCCCGACGCTCAACGTCAGCAGGGTCCCCGCCATCCGGCGCGGGTCCAGGGCGGTGCGGCTGATCACGTCGTACACGCCCATCGACTGCACGACCTGGCCGATGTTCACCAGCGACACGGTCAGCGCGACCAGTCCCAGCCCCTCCTCGGTGAGGAACGCGGCCAGCACCAGCGTCACGGCCATCTGGCCGCCCTTGCCGACCAGGTTGACCAGGAACAGCCACAGCGACCCGCGGACGGCTCCCGTCACGACTGTCCTATGAGGACTCGACGGCGCGCGGCGAGCGCCAACGCCGCCCACGCCACCACGAGCGCCAGCCCGTCAAGCGTCACACTCGCCCGATTCCCGAGGAACTCCCGGATCACCGAGTCCACGAAGTGCAGGTGTGCGAAGGGAATCAGTGTCGCCACCACCACGATCCCGGTCAACGTCGTCCGGTCCCGCCACCACCGCACCGCCACCAGCGCCAACGCGGGCACGGCGATCAGCACGTCACCGGGCTGGTGCACGACCGCGACCACGACGGCGAGGCACGTGAGCAGGTCGGCCACCGCGAAGTCGCCGTCCCGGTCCAGCTTCCGCACCAGCACGAGCGTCACCGCCAGGACACCCACCAGTGCCAGGAGTTCCGCGCCCGGCGGCAGCCACCCGGTGACCCGGTAGAACACGGCGGCGACGTCAACCCGTTGCGCGGTAAGGGAATCCACCGCGCCATAGGCAGTGGCCCCGGCGTGCTCCAGGTTCCGCGAGATCACGTCGACAAACGCGCCCAGCCCGTCCCGCATCACCAGCGGCACCACCACCAACAGGCTGGCCAGTGCCGCGATCCCGGTGCCCTGCAACGCGACACCCCGTGACCCGCGTGCGAACAGCAGCAGCGCCAACGGCAACCCGAACTGCGGCTTCAGCCACGCCAGCGCCAACGCGACCGCCGCCCACCGGGGGTGGCTGTGCCGGGCCAGCAGCGCACCCGCCGCGCCGACCGCGATCAGCGGGTTCACCTGCCCCACGTACAGCTGGGCCTTGCCGACCTGGCTGGACACCAGCAGTGCGCCGACCACCGCAGTGCCGAGGAACAGCGGCGCCCGCACGTGCCCGGCCGTCAGCACCGCCAGGAACACCAGCAACAGCAACGAGACCACCGCGAACGCCACCGCGCCCACCCGGTAGTCCGGCAGCGCGAACGGCAGGTGCAGCACCAGGTGGTACGGCTGGTACAGGTTGAAGTTCTGCCGCACCGGCCAGTGCGCGAACATCACCGCCGGGTCGTACGGGTTGCCACCGGCCAGGAACTCCCGGATCGGGAAGTACAGCGCGTCGCGGAAGTCCTGCATCCGCTCCTCGTACCGGTTCGCCAAGGTGGGCAGCGGCACCTCCCACGCCGGCCGCAACGCCCGCCAGGCCCCGAAAACACCCACCAGCGCGGCCAGCGCGCCGATCACCGTCCGCCGGTCCGCCGCGACGAGTTCCCGCTTCACGCCACCACCACCGCGACCACGGCGCTGTCCGAGGGCAGCGCGCCGACCACGCTCGCCAACTCGTCCTGCCGCCCGATCCGGGGCACGACCGCGATCAACGCCACCCCGTCACCCGGCTCGGAAGCCTTGTCCGGCAACTGTTCCGCCAATGCCTCGGCCCGCTCGACCAGCGCCGGCCGCACCGCGACCACCCGCGCCGGCCGGGCCGCCGCACCGAGCAACACGCTCAACCGCTGCACCAGCTCCGGGTCGTCGTCCGGCAGCACGGCCACCGGGTGCCGCACCCCGGCCGCCGACAGCGCCGCCCGCACGCCGTCCCCGGTCCGGGTCCGCCGCAGGTGTCGCACCGCCGCCGTGGCCAGGCCCGCCGCGACGGCCGCCGCGAACGCCAACCCGATCGCCAGCGGCCAGTCCGGCGCGACCCGGATCACCTCCGGCTTGTCCAACAGCCGCAGTTTCCCGGCCGGGGCAAGCAGATCCGCCTCCAGCAGGGCCTGCGCGACGGCGGCCACCTCGTTGCTCGCCTGCCCGGCCGACGGCGCGCGCACCGACAGCCGGGCCAGTCCGGACGCCGGCACCAGCTCAACCGACACCCGGTCGGCCTTCGTCCCGGCCTTCGCCAGCACCGACGGACTCCGCGCCAGCTCGACCAGTGCGGGCAGCGACAGCGCGGTGACCTCCCCGTACTGCGGGGAGTCCGGCCCGGCCGGTCCGGCGAGCAGGCTCACCCGCGCCTGGTGCTCCTCGCCCCTCAGCACGGTCGCGGTCAGCACGAGTGCCGCCACCGCCAGCCCCACGAGCACGCTCTCGCCCACGAGCCGGGCCTTCATCGCCGACCTCCCCAGTTCCGCAGCAGTTCGTCGTAGGACCGCATCAGCGCGCGCGGGTCGTGGTCACGGGACACCGCCGCCTGCCCCGCCGCGCCTTCGGCTTCCCGCTGCGCGGGGTCGAAGAGCAAGGCGCGCAACGCTTCCGCTGTCGCCTCCGGGTCACGACGGGGGACCACGAGGCCGCCGCCACCGGACAGCGCCTCGCCGACCCCGTCCACATCCGTTGCCACCACCGGCTTTCCGGCGGCCAGCGACTCCAGCACGGCGATCGGCATCCCCTCCCAGTCGCTGGTCAGCACGGTCAGATCGGCCGCCGCCAACAGGTCCGCGACATCGGGCCGGTTGCCCAGGAACCGCACGCCCGACAGGCGCTGGGCGTCGTGCTCCAGGGAAGCCCGCAGTGAACCGTCACCGGCCAGCCACAGCTCCGCGCCGCCGCCGACCCGCTCCCACGCGTCCAGCAGCACGTCGTGCCGCTTCTGCGGCTCCATCCGGGCCAGGCACAGCGCCACCGGGACGTCCGGGTCGACACCCAGCGCGGCCCGCACGGTCGCCCGGTCGACCCGCGGCTCCTGGGGGAACACGGCGTTCGGGATCACCACCGGATCGGGCCGCAGACCGGCCGCCCGCAACCGGTTCGCCGTCGCCTCGGCGACCGTCACCACCGCGCCGGACGTCCGCCGCAGGATCCGCGCCGCGCCCGTGTAGTCGGTGTCCGCGACGCCGTGGAACACGGTCAGCAGCGGAACCCGCTTGGGCAGCAACGCCAACCGCGCGACCATGCTCGCGGACACGTTGTGCGCCAACACGACCTCGGGCCGGAAGTCCTTGATCGCGGTGCGGGCGGCGGCGGTGGCCCGCAGCACACCGGCCGCCCTGCGCCGCGCGACCGGCACGGTGAACGTCGGAACCCCGTGGCCGCGCAACGCTTCGGCCCGGTGCCCGCCACCGCTGGCGACCGCCGTGTGCCAGCCGAACTCCCGTCCGGTCCGGGCCATTCCGGCGACCAGGGCCTCGGCCCCGCCGGTACCCATCTCACTGATCACGTGGAGCACACGCATCGGATCCCCTTCGACGCAGATCGGCCGCGACGACCACCGCGACCAGTGACCACAACGGCAGGTAGTACTGCTGGGACAGGAAGGTCGACGCCACGACGACCGCGATCAGCGACGCCTGCACCGCCGCCATCTCCCGGCGCGGACCGGTCCGCAGCACGCGTTCCGACGCCACCGCCGAGACCGCCAGCAGCCCGGCGAACAGCCCGAACCCGGGCAGGCCCAGCTCGGCCGCCACTTCGAGGTACATGTTGTGCGCCACCGGGGTCTGCTCGTCGACCTCGGCGTTGTGCGACGCGGCGGCGTACCCGCCCCGGAACCCGCCCGGCCCGACGCCGAGCACCGGGTTCTCGGACAGCATCCGGGCGGCGGCCTGCCACCGCAGCTCGCGAGTGTCCACATTGGTCCCGGCGATGTAGCTCTTCTCCTGCAACGCCTTGTCGAGCGTCGGCCCGGCGAACGCCAGCACGCCGACACCCAGCACGGCCAACGCCGCCAGGCCGCTCACGACCACCCGGACCGGCAGTGCCCGGCGTGCCACCAGCCACGCCACGGCGGCGGTCAGCGCCAGCGCGCCGCCGCGCGAGAACGTCGCCGCCGCGCCCGCCATCAGCACCAGCGCGGTCGCCGCGAGCCCGGCGGTCCAGAGGCGTGACGAGCGTTCCGAGGGCGGACGTCCGAGCGCCACCAGCAGCGGGATGGCGGCGACCAGGAAGTAGGCGAGGTCGTTCGGGTCTTCCAGCGGGCCGGTCGCGCGCGTCTCACCGTCTGCGACCAGGCTGTGCAGCGCCCCCACCGCCGCCACCGTCGCACCCGCGACGATCGACGCCAACAGCGCCCGGATCGGCACCTCGCGGGCCGCCACGTCCGCGAGCACGGCCGTGATCACCAGGAACGGCAGCCAGCGTTGCAGGTAGTCCACCGCGTACGGCCCGCCGGCGTGCAACGCGGTGGACGCCAGCAGCACCACCGCGAACGCCGCCAGCACCCCGTGCACCGCATGTGCCCGGGGCACCCGGCGTTCCCGCACGCGGGCCACCACCCACACCACGGCCAGCAGCGCGGGCGGTGCCTTCGCCAGCTGGGCGTGCACCTCGAACAGGTAGCCCTCCAACGGGGCCAGCGCCACGGTCGCGCACGCCAGCACGCGCAACAGCGACGTCATCCCGAACGTTCCAGCCGTCCCGACGCCCGAACCCGCAGATCGCCGAGACGGGCGACGTGCTCCCCGGTGCCGACCACCTCGAAGTGCCGCCGCAACGCGTCCAGCACCCAGCCGAGCAACGCCACCTTGTCCGCCGCCGACACCGCCATGCCGGGGAAGAACTCCATGCCGGGCGCCTCGGCCGCGCCCAGCACGTCGGTCGGGTGCAGGAGCAGTGACGGCGACACCCCGCGCCACCGGCACAGCCGCAGCGCCGCGCGGAAGTAGCCGCGTGCCAGCGCGGGGGAGACCTGGTGCAGTTGCAGCAGGTAGGAGCCGTGGATCGGGACGCGCAGCAGCGGCATGGTGGTCACCGGCAACTCCACCAGCCCGGTGTCCCAGCGGTACGCGCGATTCGGCGCGCGCACCTTGCCGAACCCGCCGAACAGTTCCGTACTGTCCTTTGTGGACTGTGCGGTCCGGTTGTGGTGGAAGCGGGCCAGCGGGCCGATCCACGTCGGCAGGGTGCTCGCGTCGTACCGGTACCCCCGGTCCGCCAACACTTCCAGCAGGTCCGGCGTCACGCTGTAGCCGGGTCCCCGGAAGCCGACCGGCCTCGGCGCGCCCGCCGCCACGACGGCGTCCTCGGTGCGCACCACCTCGGCTTCGAGTTCGGCGCGGGAGTACCGGTGCAGCCACGGTTCGTGGCCGAACGAGTGGTTGGCCACCTCGTGCCCGGCGGCGCTGATCGCGGCCACGGCCGCCGCACCGTCGTCCCGCACGGCGTCCGCGCCGACCACGAACACCGTGGTGGTCAGGCTGTGCGCGGCGAAGACCTCCAGCAGGCGGGGCGTGGCGGTGGGCAGGAAACTGGGCATCCGTTCCCACGCCGGGTCGCCGTGGGTCTTCAGGTAGGCCCAGAGGTTGTCCAGGTCGAGCGAGACGCTGGCGACGGTCACGCGGGCTCCCCGGCGGGCACGGGCGTCGGGGCGAGCCGGGACGCGTAGCCGAGCGCCAGCACGCCGAGCACGACGAGGGCGACACCGCCCACCACCCACCACTCGCGGCCGGGCGCGATCCGGTCGCCCAGCGCCAGGATGCCGACGGCGGACGTGACGACGACCGTCACCGAGTCCATCGTCGCGACCGTGGAGGTGGCCGAACCCCGTTGCAGCGCAACGGCCATGCACGCCTGCCCGACCAGCGCGGCGAGCACCATCAGCCACAGCAGCGGGTAGTAGGGGAGATCGGTGACCGGCTCGTCGGCCAGCGACCGGCTGGCCACCGCGACGATCGCGTACGCCAGCCCGGCCGCCACCGCGACCGCCACGACGCCCTTCGCCTTGCGGGACACCAGGAACACCGCCACCAGCGGCACGCCGAGCAGCAGGAAGCCGGTGTCCACCGGGATCTCGGCGGCCACCGACGGCGCGGACGCGCCCGCCAGCAGCAGCAGGCCGACCGCCATGACGACGAGCACGGCGACCTCGACCGGGCGGACCCGCCAGCCCAGCGCCAGCACGCCGAACACCGTGGCCACGCCGACCGCGCAGGACGAGCCCGCCTGGACCAGGTACAGCGGCAGTTCGGCGCGGGCGAAGAAGGCCAGCACGAAGCCGCCGACCTGCCCGGCGAAACCCAGCAGGTACAGCCGGTCCGTGGCCAGGCGGGCGAGCAGTCCGAAGCCGTGGCCCGGTTCGGCGCGGCGCGCGGCGATCGTCTGCGCCACGATGCCCAGCGCGTACATCGCCGTGGCCGCCGTGAGTGCGAGATATCCGGGCACGCAACCACTCCCGAGGAAAAGGAATTTCGACGGCGGCAGCGTACGACCAGGGAATTCCTTGCCCGATCGGGCGATATTCAAATTACTCGAACGAGTGACAGCGGGGTTTTGTGATCAGCGCGCTGTCACCGGGTCGGCTCAGGTCAGCGGCGGGATCTGGAGGGCGACGTTGATCAGTGCGTGCACCCGGCCGGCGATGGCCGCCAGCAGGCCCTGGAACTCGGGCGACGCGGTTTCGGCGGCGGTGTGCAGCACCTGGAGGTCCTCGGCGATGCGGCCCAGGACCTCGGCCACGTCGGTCCGGCCGGTGGCCAGCGCGGCGGCGATCTCGTCCAGCGGCAGGCCGTGCACCTCCAGCCGTTGCACGAGGTGGATGCGGTCCACGTCGGCCAGCCGGTACAGCCGGTAGTTGCCCGCCGTGCGCTGGGCGGGGGCGAGCAGGCCCAGTTGGGTGTAGTAGTCGACCGTGCGGATGCTGACCCCGGCCCGGGCCGCCAACTCACCGATCCTGATCAGCGCCTCGCTCACAAACCATACAGTGCCACGTGCTAGTGTCGATGTCATGCCAGTTGCGACGGATTCCGACGGTTGCAGTAGCGAGCCGGGCGAGCCCCGGCCACTCCACGGCGGTCCGCCGTGTTGATCCTCGGCGGTCTGCTGGCCATCGTCGCGCTCACCGCCGCGACCGGCTACTTCGTCGCGCAGGAGTTCGCCTACATGGCGGTCGACCGGGGCCGCCTGCGGCAGATGGCGGAGAACGGCGACCAGGCCGCCGGCCGCGCCTACGCCGTGACGAAGCAACTGTCGTTCATGCTTTCCGGTGCCCAGTTCGGCATCACGGTCACCGCGCTGCTGGTCGGCTACATCGCCGAACCGCTGCTCGGCACGGGGTTGGCCGACCTGCTCGGCTTCACCGGCCTGCCCGAGGCCGCGCGGCTGTCGCTGTCGCTGTTCGTGGCGCTGGTGTTCGCGACCGTCGTGCAGATGGTGCTGGGCGAGCTGCTGCCGAAGAACCTGGCCATCGCCGAGCCGGAAGCGCTGGCGAAGTTCCTGGCCCCGTCCACGGTGGTCTACCTGAAGATCGCCGGTCCGGTGATCCGGCTGTTCGACGCGGCGGCCAACCGGCTGCTGCGGGCCGTCGGCATCGAGCCGGTGGAGGAGCTGCCGCAGGGCGCGACCTCCGAGGACCTGGTGCAGATCATCGGCACGGCGGGCGCGGAGGGTCACCTGGACCCGGAGCTGACCCGCCTGTTGGACCGCGGCCTGGACTTCCGGGGTCTCAGCGCCGACCAGGCGATGACGCCGCGGGTCGCCGTGCGCACGGTGGGCGCGGACGAGCCCGTGGCGCGGGTGGTGGAGCTGCTGGACACCGGGCACTCGCGGTTCCCCGTGGTGGGAACCGACCTGGACGACCTGATCGGCGTGGTCGGGCTGGCCGAGGTGTTGACCGTGCCGCCGGAGCAGCGGACGTCCACGCCGGTCCGGACGATCGCCGCGCCCGCGCCCGTGGTGCCCGCTTCGCTGGGGTTGCCCGCAGTGCTGGAACGGCTGCGCGCGGAGCGTCGGCAGCTGGCGTGCGTGGTGGACGAGTTCGGCGGTTTCGCGGGCGTGGTGTCGTTGGAGGACCTGGCGGAGGAGCTGGTCGGGGAGATCCACGACGAGGACGACATCGTGGTGGCGGGTGTGCAGCGTCGTCCGGACGGCTGGTGGTCGGTGCCGGGTCGGGCTCGGATCGACGAGATCGCCGACGCGACCGGTATCGACCTGCCCGCCGACGAGAGCTATGACACGGTCTCCGGGCTGGTGCTGCACCGGTTGGGGCGCATGGCGCGGGCCGGTGACGAGCTGGCGCTGGACGGGGTCGTGGTGCGGGTGGCCGAGGTGTCGCGGCACGTGCCCAGTGCCGTGCTGCTGCACGCGGAGGGTGGCCGATGAGCACCGGATGGGCGTTGTTCGCGTCGGTTCTGTTGTTGGTGGCCAACGCTTTCTTCGTGGCCGGCGAGTTCGCGCTGATCGCCGCCAAGCGGCACCGGCTCGAACAGGCGGCCGAGGACGGCAGTCGGGCGGCGCGGGCGGCCGTGGCCGGGGTGCGTGAGCTGTCGGTGATGCTGGCGGGCGCGCAGCTGGGCATCACGTTGTGCACCTTGGGGTTGGGTGCGCTGGCGGAGCCGGCTGTGGCCGGCCTGCTGGACCCGTTGTTCCTGGCGCTGGGGTTGCCGACGCAGTTGTCGTACGTCCTGGCGTTCGCGATCAGCCTGGTGCTGGTGGTGTTCCTGCACATGGTGGTCGGCGAGATGGCGCCGAAGTCGTGGGCGATCGCGCACCCGGAGCGTTCGGCGCTGCTGCTGGCCATCCCGTTCCGGGCGTTCGCCAAGTCGATGCGGTGGGTGCTGACCGCGCTCAACCGCACGACGAACGCGTTGCTGCGGCTGCTGAAGGTGGAGCCGCAGGACGAGCTGTCCCGGGCGGACAAGCCGGACGACATCCGGATGCTGGTGCGCCAGTCCGCCGAGCACGGGCTGATTCCCGAGGGGCAGCAACGGTTGCTGACCCGGATGCTCCAGGTCCGGAACACTTCGCTGGCCCAGGTGATGGTGCCGGTGTCCGATGTGGACAGTGTTCGGGTGGATACCGATGCCTATGCCGTCGAGCGGTGCAGTCGGGCCACCGGGCGGTCGCGGTTCCCGGTGCGGGGTGAGGACGGGCGGTTCGTCGGCCTGGTGCACATCCGTGAGGTGGTGCGGGCTACGGCGGTGGGGGCGGCCCGGCCGGCGGGGGAGTTGATGACCGAGCCGCTGACGCTGCCGTCGTCGATGTCGGTGCCGGACGCGGTGACGGAGATGCGGGCGAATCGGGCGCAGTTGGCGTTGGTGGCCGAGGGCGGGGACGTGGTGGGTATCGCCGCGTTGGAGGACCTGCTGGAAGAGCTGATCGGGGAGTTCGAGGACGAGACCGACTGAGCGGCGCGGCGCGGTCGCCCCGGTGCGATGCGCGCGGGGTCAACGGGCGTGCGCTGCGGTTCAAGGCCGAACGTGCGGCCGTTTGGTGCACTGGGTGCATGGTCGACGCGGACTTCGTGGTGGTGGGCGGTGGCACGGCCGGGTGTGTGCTGGCCCGGAGGTTGCTGGACGGCACCGAGGGCACGGTGGTGCTGCTGGAGGCCGGCGACCGGGACACCAACCCCGCCATCCACGACCCGCTGCGCATGCACGAACTCTGGGACAGCGCGCAGGACTGGGGTCTGCGCACGGTGCCTCAGCCGGACGCCGCCAACCGGCCCCTGCACCTGCCGAGGGGTCGGGTGTTGGGCGGTTCGCACGCGCTCAACGCGATGATCCACGTCCGGGGCAACCCCGCCGACTACGAGGACTGGGCGGCGCGCGGCAACACCGGCTGGTCGTGGGCGGATGTCGAGCCCGTGTTCCGGCGGATCGAGAACGGGCCGCTGACCATCCTGCGCGACTACACCGCCGACCCCGTGCAGGAGGCGATCCTGACGGCGGCGCAGCAGGCCGGTGTGCCGTTCAACCCCGACTACAACGGCGCGGACCAGACCGGTGTGAGCCGGATGCAGTTCACCATCGCCGACGGGCAGCGCCACACCACCGCCCGCGCCTACCTCGGGCCGGTGCTCGACCACCCGAGGTTCACCCTGGTCACCAACGCCCACGTGCGCAAACTGCTGATGTCCGGCGACCGGTGCGTCGGTGTCGAGTGGACCGAGTACGACCGCGTCCACCGCGTGCACGCCGGCGAGGTGGTGCTCAGCGCGGGCGCGATCGGGTCGCCGCAGGTGTTGCTGCGGTCCGGTATCGGGCCGGCCGGCGACCTGCGTGCGCTCGGCATCGACGTGGTGGCCGACCTGCCCGGCGTGGGCGACAACCTCCAGGACCACTGGCTGGTGCCGACGATCTTCAGCGCCGTCAAGCCGATCGGGCACACCCCGGGCATCCCGACCGCGCAGACGCACCTGTTCTGGCGCAGCCGTCCGGGCCTGCCGACGCCCGACCTCCAGCCGCTGCACTTCAGCGCGCCGCTGTACGAGAAGTGGATGTCCGGCCCGGACAACGGGTTCTCGCTGATGGCCGGCCTGATCCGGCCGGAGAGCTCCGGTCGCGTCACGCTGTCCAGTCCGGACGGCCCGCCGCTGATCGACCCGCGCGTGCTGTCCGCGCGGTCCGATGTGGACGCTCTGGTGGAAGGCGTCCTGCTGTGCCAGGAGATCGGCAACGAGCGGGCGTTGAAGGAGTGGGGTTCGGACGAGGTGTACCCGGGCCGGCTGGAGCTGCGGGAGTACGTGCGGCGCTCCGTGGTCACCTACCACCACCAGGCGGGCACCTGTGCGCTGGGCAGCGTGGTGGACGCCGAGCTGAAGGTGCGCGGCATCGACGGCCTGCGGGTGGCGGACGCGTCGGTCATGCCCACGATCGTCTCCGGCAACACCAACACCCCGACCGTCATGATCGCGGAGAAGGCGGCCGACCTGATCTCGCGGTGACGGACGGCACCGTCCCCCGCCGTCCGTCACCGTTCCCGGTCCGAGTGGTTCAGGCCCGGTAGCGCGGGTTCGTGTTGTGCCACTCGAAGCTGCCGCCCATCCACGACCGCAGGCCGCGCAGGAACCGGTGGAGTTCGGGTGACGGGACCGCGAGCAGTTCCCGGTGCGCGGCCTCGAAGTCGTGCACGAACCGGTTGTGCAGCTCGACGGTGACCTCGGTGGCCTCCTCGATCGAACAGTTCCGGTCGGCCTGGATCTGCAACACCATGTTGACGACCTGCGTCTCGTCGGCGGCGTCCTTGGCGACCGACAGCAGGTCGTTGACCAGCACCGATGCCGTGCCCGCCTGGAACGCGGCCAGCCGCACGCGCGGGTCGTAGTACAGGTTCGCCGGCACCTCGTACGCGCCGACCGGGTCGATCAGCGTCATCGACGTGTAGAAGGTGTCGTGCTGGCGGGTGGCCAGGTACTTCCACGCGGGCGGGTACTCACCGGTGTGCCGCCAGGCCGCGTACGTGTTCCAGGAGACGAACATGGCGAACGTCGAGTAGCAGGCCCGCTGGACCTGGGCCGGCGTGCCGTGTCGGATCAGGTGGTCGGTCGCGGAGTGCAGCGCGATCAGCACCGGGTCGCCGCGCAGGGCCTCGTCCAGGGGTGGGGTGAACTCGCCGGCGGGCGGGAGCGGGTCCATGGCGGCCATGGCCAGCGCCAGCTTGGGCGGCAGTTCGGTGGGGACCGCGCCCAGCTCGCTGCTGTCGGCGTAGAGGTCGTCGGCGGCCCACCAGGCGGCGTTCAGCTTGGCCGCGATGAGGAGCTTCTCCGGGTCGTCGGTGTCGGTGTGCGTGAGCACGGCCAGCCGCCCGAAGCCGGCACCGCGCATCTGGTCGAGTTCCTCGCCCTGGAAGCCGCACTCGGCGGCCCACTCGACCAGCCGGTCCTCGACCACCTCGGTAAGGGGATCGTTGGATCGTTCAACAATTGGAATGTAGAGCGGGGGGTATGTGCCGTCGCCCCACGGACGCTCGGCGTAGGCCGGGTCCTGGACGGGTGCCGCTTCGGTGACGGCCGACGCCACCGCTGCCGCCGCCCGAGCCGCCTCGCCCACGACCGCGCCGGGGATGTCGGCTGTCGGGATGGCGCTCGGGAGTTCGATGGTCGGTGTCGGGACACGTCCCCCCGCGATCCGGGCTGCGACGCCGGCGGCGGCTGCGGCCAGCCGCGCTGCGGTCCCGGTCTGCGGGCCTCCCACGACGGGAGGCACGGCGTCGGCCGGGGCCGAAGGCGGGACAGCCGGAGTCGGAACTGGCGCGTCAGGGACGGTCGAAGTCGGGACGGGCACCGTGTCGGGTGGGTCCGGGGTGACTTCGAGCAGGTCTGTGAACCGGGTCGCGATCCGGGCGGCGGAGGTGCCGAGCCCGGTCGGCGTGGTCCAGTCGGCGGTCGCGGTCGCCTGAGCGGCGGGAGCGGTGTCCGTCACGGTGGACGAGCCTGGCAGTCCGTGCCCCCGGTCGGCCATCCGCCAGCCGGGGGCACGGCACGCCCTAACGAGTGGTTGCCGGCGGCCCGCCGACTGCCGCCCGTGAACGCGTCACCGCCCACCCGAGTTCATCGCACCCGTGTTCATCGTGGTCAGGATGGTGTGCTGGTCGATCCGGCTGCCGGTCAGCTCCGCGCACACCTTCCCCTTGTGGAACACCACCACCCGGTCGCACGCCGACACCAGCTCGTCCAGGTCGGTCGAGCACAGCACCACGACCTTGCCCGCGTCGGCCACCGACCGCAGCAGGCTGTGGATCTCCGCCCGCGCGCCCAGGTCGACGCCGCGGGTCGGGTCGTCCAGCAGCAGCACCGACGGGTCGGACGCCAGCCACTTCGCCAGCACCACCTTCTGCTGGTTGCCACCGGACAGCAGCCCGGCCCGGATGTCCACGTTCGGCGGCTGCACCCGCACCCGGCTCGCCAGCTCCCGGGCCGAATCACGCAGCGCACCCGGCCGGAGCAGCCGCGCGCCCGCCAACGCCACCGGCCGGACCTGGGCGATGTTCTCCCACACCGGCTTGTCCAGCATCAGCCCGACCCGCCGTCGGTCGCCGGACACCAGCGCCACCCCGGCCGCGATGGCGGACCGGAAGTCACGGGGCGCCTGGCCGCCCGGCAGCCGCACCGAGCCCTTCACCGGTCGCCGGATGCCCGCGATCACCTCCAGCGCCGTGGTGTGCCCGGAGCCGGCGAGCCCGGCCAGGCCGACGATCTCGCCGCCGGCGCAGGTCAGGTTCACGCCCGCGAGCCGGCCCGGCACGGCGACGCCGCGCAGTTCCAGCTTCGCGGCACCCGGCCGGCCGGTGGTCCGCACGGGTGTCGGCAGGTCCTGGCCGAGCATCGCGTGCACGATGTCACCGATGCTCAGCCGTGCCCGCGGCTGGGCGTCCAGGACGGTCCGGCCTTCGCGCAGCACGGTGATCTCGTCGCACAGGCTCATGACCTCTTCGAGGATGTGCGACACGAACACCACCGCCACCTGCCGGTCCCGCAGCACCCGCAGGATGTCCAGCAGGCGCGACGAGCTGTCCCGGTCCAGCGCGGAGGTCGGCTCGTCCAGGATGAGCACCCTGGGCTCCACGATCAGCGCCTTCGCGATCTCCACGAGCTGCCGCTGGGCCAGCGACAGCGAGCCGAGCTTGACCTTCGGGTCGATGTCCAGCCCGAGCTGCCGCAGCACCGGCAGCGCCTTGTCCAGCATCGCCTTCCGGTCCAGCAGCAGGCCCTTGGTCGGCTCGCGCATCGGGTAGAGGTTCGCCAGCACGTCCAGGTCGGGGAACAGGTTGAGTTCCTGCGACACGACGGCGACCCCGTTGGCCGCCGCCTCGGCCGTGCTGGCGAACGCGACCTCCGCGTCCGCCAGCCGCAGCGCGCCCGAGTCCTGCGCCACCGCCCCGGTGATCACCTTGATCAGCGTGGACTTCCCCGCGCCGTTCTCGCCGAGCAGGGCGTGCACCGAACCGGGGCGCAGCGTCAGATCGGCTCCGGCCAGGGCGGTGACGCCGCCGTACGACTTGGTGATCCCGCGTGCGGTGAGCGCGTGCATCAGTTGGCCTCCGAGATGGGCTTGAGGTGCTTCGTCGGGTCGGCGAGCTGCTTCTCGGTCTCCGCCTTGAACGCCGCCTTGCGGGAGTCCTCGTCCTTCTGCCGCGCCATGATCTGGTCGATGTTGGAGGAGTTGATCAGCAGCGAACCGGTGTTCCACCAGCCGGTGGGCATCGGCTTCTTGGTGCGCGCGTGGTCGGCCAGCATCCGCAGCGCGATGTAGCCCTTCATCCAGTGCTCGGGCGAGGCTAGCGCGAACACGTAGCCGTCCTTGACCGCCTGCAACGCCGCCACGTCCGGGTCGCACGAGCCAGCCAGGAACTTCTTGCCGGTGTTCTTCTGGATCAGCGCCAGCGACACCGCGTCCTGCGAGCCGACGCCGAGGAAGCCGATGGCGTCCGGGTGCGCCTTCACGATGTCGTTCCACTTGTTGAAGTTGGACGTCGGCTCCGAGCCGGAGTCGAACGGGCCGCTGATCTTCAGCCCCGGCCGCTTCGCCTCGATGACCTGCTTCATGCCCTCCAGGCGCTGCACCAGCAGGGTCAGGCCGGGGATCGCGTTGCCCAGCACGACCTCACCGGTCGTGCCCTCCGGCACCTGCTTGACGAACTCCTCGCCGAGCAGCTTGCCCAGCTCGGTGTTGCTGTTGCCGATGTAGAGGTCGACCTTGGTGCCCTGCGGAGGGGCGGTGTCGACCGCGACGATCGGCACGCCGAGGTCGGTGGCCTGGTTGAGCGGGCGCACGAACAGGTCCGGGGTGAGTGTCTCCAGCGCCACGCCGTCCTTGGAGTTGCGGATCGCCGACTGGAACAGCTGCACCTCCTGCGGGCCGTCCACACCGGACGGCGCGCTCAGCGCCAGGTCGACCTTGCCGGCGTCGGCCGCGGCGGCCTTCGCGCCGAACGCCATTTCCTGGAACGGGTTCTGCGTCGAGGTGGCGTAGACGAACGCCAGCTTGAGCGGCGCGTCTGCGGACGGCTCAGCCGTGCCACAACCGGCTAGCAGACCAGCGACGGCGAATGCCGCCACGTACCGATGGGGACGCATCAGGACCTCTTTCTATGCGGTTCTACAGTCCGAGCATTGATTCGCGCGCCCGCTGCCGGCTGCGCAGCGCGCTGTCCACCCCGACCGCCAACAGGACGACGAGCCCTGTGGCGAACGAACTCCAGTTGGCGGGGATGTTGAAGTAGACGAGCCCGCTGGACACCACGCCCAGCAGGATCGCACCGAACACCGCGCCAACCACCGTCGCGACACCACCGCGAAGTGGCGTGCCGCCGATCACCGCCGCCGCGATCGCCTGGAGTTCGAAACCTATGCCGATGTTCGGGTCACCGGACGTGAAAAACGCCAACCCCAGCACCCCGGCCAGCCCGGCGACCGCCCCGACCAGCACCATGACGTAGAGCCGGGTGCGCGGGATGGAGATGCCGGAGAACGCCGCCGCGTCCGGATTGGACCCGATGGAGCGCACCCGGTAGCCGAACGGCGTCCACCGCAGCACCACGGTCAGCGCGATCGTCACCACGACCAGGATCCACACGCTGACCGGCAGCCCCAGCAACACGTTGCTGAACACCGAGACGAACGAGTGTTCCAACGGCAGCCCGGTCACCTGCTGCCCGTCGCCCAACGCCACCGCGAGCCCGCGGTACAGCTGCATGGTCGCCAGTGTGGCCACGAACGCCGGGATCGCGACGTGCCGCACCACCAACGCGTTCGCCAGGCCCAGGATCGCGCCGAGCACGACGCCGGCGCAGCACGCCAGCCACGGGTCGAACCCGTCCCGCATCAGCAACGCGGAGGTGATCAGCGAAAGCCCGAACATCGCGCCCACGGAGAGGTCGATCTCCCGCATCGCCAGCAGGAACGCCATTCCGGCCGCGAGCAGTGCGACGTACACCGAGTTGTTCAGCACATCGCGCAGCTGCCCGATCGTCAGGAAGTTCGGTCGCAACGCGCCGATGACCAGCACCAGCACGATCGTCGCGATCAGCACGCTGCTGGACTCCGCCCGCAGCACCTTCCTGCCCAACCCGGCTATCGAGTTCCCCTCGCGGGTTGCCGGAACACGTCGGTCAACCTCGGTCATGCCGCCTCCGTCCGCCCTGTACGGCCACCAGGGTGCGGTGACGGCCAACTGAACGCTTGCCCGATGGCGAACACCCATTGACCATCAGCGCACCGACTGTGTCCGGGGCCACAGCAGGGCGGCAGCATATAACTAGCGTCTGCCGCCATGGGCAGCATCCAAGGCAAAGTGGCGCTGGTGACCGGCGCGGGTTCCGGGATCGGCGAGGCGGTGGCCCGCAGGCTGGACGCCGAGGGCGCGCGGGTGGCCGCGCTGGACGTGGACTCGACCGGCGCGGAGCTGACCGCCGGCCTGCTGCGGCAGGGCATGGCGGTGGTCGCCGACGTGGCCGACTCCGCGCAGGTCGACGAGGCGGTGCGGACCGTGGTGGAGACCTACGGCCGGCTGGACATCGTCGTCAACAACGCCGGAATCCGGGGCGGCCAGGAGGCCGACGACGCGTTCGGACGGTTGGCGGCACAGCTCGTCGAAGCGCAGGACGGTACGCCCACGACGATGCTCGACGCGACGGTGAACATCAGCGACGAGGCGTGGCACCGGATGCTCGGCGTCCACTTGGACGGGACGTTCTACTGCACGCGCGCCGCGCTGCGGCACATGCGGCCCGGCGCGGTGATTGTGAACATCTCTTCCGTCTGCGGCCTCACGGGTTGCGCCCACATCCCGCACTACTCGGCGGCCAAGGCCGGTATCGAGGGGTTCACCAGGGCGGTGGCCCGGGACGTCGCGCCCCGCGGTATCCGGGTCAACTGCGTCGCGCCCGGGTACATCGACACGCCGTTGGGGGACGTGATGGCTCCGGTGGTGCGCCGTGACCTGGAGCGGCACATCCCGTTGGGGCGGTTCGGACTGCCCGCGGAGATCGCGTCCACGGTGGCGTTCCTGGTCGGGCCGGACGGCACCTACGTGACCGGCCAGACGTTGAGCACCAACGGCGGGTACGTGATCAGCTGATCCTCGTGACCGGCTGATCCTGGTGATCGGCTGATTCGTGGCCGCCCGGCGTGGTGCCGGCGGGCGGGTGGTCCGTTGTGGTCGGCCGGTGGTCAGGCGGAACGGTCGAGCACCTCCGGCAGGACCCGGTGGGCCAGCGGCAGGCCGTGGGCGAGGCGGTCCAGTTCGTCCAGGGCCTGCGCGGTCATCCGGCTCAGCTCGTTGCCGAGTGAGCCCGCGATGTGCGGGGTGAGCACCAGGTTCGGCGCGGTGAACAGCGGGGAGTCGGTCGGCAGCACGTCCGGGTCGGTCACGTCCAGCACGGCGTGCAGGCGTTCCCGTTGCAGTTCGGCCACCAGGGCGTCGGTGTCCACCAGGGAGCCGCGCGAGGTGTTGATCAGGGTCGCGCCGGTCGGCATCAGCGCCAGTCGGCGGGCGTCCATCAGGTGCCGGGTCTCCGGGAGTTCCGGCGCGTGCAGGCTCACCACGTGCGAGGTGCGGGCCAGGTCGTCCAGGCTCATCGGGGTCACGCCGAGTTCCGCGGCCTCCGCCTCGCCCAGGTACGGGTCGGCGACCAGCACGTCGAAGTCGAACGGCCGCAGCAGTTCGACCACCCGGCGGCCGATCCTGGACGCGCCGACCACGCCGATCCGCCGCCGGTAGTTGCCCAGCCACGGGAACTGGCCCTGCCAGTCCTGCTGCGTGCGGTCCCGCCGGTACCGGGCCTCGATCGACGGGATCCGCTTGTTGCTCAACAGGATCGCGGCCACGGTGTACTCGGCGACCGGCAGCGCGTTGGCGGCGGCGGCCGACGACACCTCGATGCCGCGCCGCCAGCACGCGTCGGTGACGTGGTGCTTCACCGAGCCCGCCGCGTGCACCACGGCCCGCAGCGCCGGCGCGTCGCGCAGCACCTGCTCGTCGACCGGCGGGCACCCCCAGCCGGTGAACAGCACCTCGGCGTCGGCCAGCGCGGCGCGTGCCTCGGGCGTGCCGAAGTCCTCCACCACCAGGTCCGGGTCGACGTCGGCGACCTCGGTCAGCCGCCGCCTGGCCTCGTCGTCCAGCAGCCAGTCCGACACCCGGCGGTGCATGGCCACCAGGGTCCGGGGACGATCGCGGTTCACGGGCACTCCTACTTCACGGCGCCGGAGGTCATCCCGGCTTTCCAGTGGCGTTGCAGGGACAGGAACGCGACGACCACCGGCACGACGGCGAGCAGCGCGCCGGTGATGGTCAGCGGGTAGTACTGCGGCTCGGCGGTCACCACGGTGTGCCACGAGTAGAGGCCCAGGCTCAGCGGGTACAGGTCCCGGTCGGACAGCATCACCAGGGGCAGGAAGAAGTTGTTCCAGATCGCGGTGAACTGGAAGAGGAAGATCGTCACGAAACCCGGCATGACCATCCGGAACGAGATGGACCAGAACGTCCGCAGCTCGCCCGCGCCGTCCACCCGCGCGGCCTCCAGCACCTCGCCGGGGACGTAGCCGGAGCTGAAGATCCGGGCCAGGTACACGCCGAACGGGTTGACCAGCACCGGGATGAACACCGCCCAGAACGTGTTCACCACGTCGATCTCGGACGCCAGGAGGTAGAGGGGGAGGGCGAGTGCGGTGGTCGGCACCAGTACGCCCAGGAGGACGATGCCGAACAGTTTTTCCTTGCCCTTGAAGGAGAACTTGTCGAACGCGTGGCCGGCGGCGACCGAGCAGAACGCGCCCAGGCCGGCCCCGCCCACGGCGTACAGCAGGCTGTTGACGTACCAGCGCAGGTAGACGCCACCGTCCACAGTGGCCAGTTCGGACAGGTTCTCGAAGAAGTGGAACTCGGTGAACGCGAACGCGTTGCCGGACAGGTCGCCCAGGCTCTTGGTGGAGGCGACCAGGAGCCAGGTGAGGGGCAGCACGGTGTACGCGGTGGCGAGGACCAGGGCCGCGTTCACGGCGAACTTGGACGCCCAGGGCGGTCGGTTCTTCATGCGGCGCTCTTCCGGTTGCCCCAACGGGTCACGATCCACGACAGCAGCGCCGCCGCGACCGCGAGGAGGATCGACGATGCCGCCGCCACCCCGTAGTCGTTGCGCCGGAACGCGGCGTCGTAGGCGTACATGTTGGGTGTCCACGTGGTGTTGACCGCCGAGTTCGCGCCGTTGAGGATCATCGGCTCGGTGAACAGTTGGAGTGCGCCGATGATGGTGAACAGCACGGTCATCACGACCGCCGCCCGGATCATCGGCAGCTTGATGCTCAACGCGGTGCGCAGCTCGCCCGCGCCGTCCACGGAGGCGGCCTCCACGACTTCACGCGGGATCGCCTGGAGCGCGGCGTAGAAGATGACGACGTTGTAGCCCAGCCACTCCCACAGCGAGATGTTGATGACGGAGCTCAGCGCGTGGTCGCTGGACAGGAAGTTCCACGCCAGCCCGCCCTCACGCATCGCGGCCACCACCGGGCTCAGGCCGGGTGTGTAGAGGTAGAGCCAGATGATCGCGGCGATGATGCCGGGCACCGCGTGCGGCAGGTACAGCGTGAGCTGGAAGAACTTCCGGGCGCGGGCCAGGCTGGAGTCCAGCAGCAGCGCCACGACCAGCGCGCCTCCCACCATCACCGGGAGGTAGCCGAGGAGGTACCCGGCGATCACCCCGAACCCGTCCCGGAACGCCGGGTCGCCCAGCGCGTGCAAGTAGTTGCCGATGCCGGCGAACAGCGTCTCCGTGCCGCCGAACCCGAGGCCGGAGGCCCGTTCGGTGAACAGGCTCAGGTATGCCGCGTAGCCGATCGGCACCACCAGCGTGG
Organism: uncultured Saccharothrix sp.; assembly: GCA_965995405.1. GTDB lineage: Bacteria > Actinomycetota > Actinomycetes > Mycobacteriales > Pseudonocardiaceae > Actinosynnema. Next base: position 10,849 of record CBHFOL010000041.1, on the reverse strand, counting down.
CCGTGAACAGCACGAAGAACGGGGCCATCAGCAAGGTGGCCGGGCCGCGCTGGGACTTCTTGGTTGCCATCGCTTCTCGCTTCGGGTGGGCGTCCCGCCCCGTCCCGGTCCGGCCGGGCAGGGCCGGGAGGGGACGGGATGGGACGCCTGGTCGCTGGTCAGCTGACGTTCAGGCCGCGCTTCTTCAGTTCGTCCACGGTGGACTTCTGGGCCTTGTCGAGAGCGTCGGTCAGCGTGCCGCCGCTGGTGACGGTGCCGAAGTTGTCCTTCAGGGCGGAGTTGGTGGCGAACATGCTCGGGCCCCACGTCCAGCCCTGCTTGATGCTCGCTGCGGCTTCCCTGTAGAGGGCGAAGGCGTCCTGGCCGCCGAAGAACGCGGTGTCGAAGCTCTTGGCGGCGGCTGGGACGAGGTCGGCCGCGGCCGGGTACATGGTGGACTTCGCGATGCCGATGCGGGTGGTCACGGCCTGTTCGTTGGTGGTCATCCAGTCGATGAACTTCACCGCTGCCTGGACTTTCTTGCTGTCCTTGCTCACCGCGAACGTGCTGCCGCCGTACATCCCGCTTGCCGGGGTGCCCCAGTTCGGCAGCGCTGCCACGGCCCACTTGCCTGCTTGGTCGGGCTGGTTGGCGCGCAGTGCGCTGCCCGCGCCCCAGGAAGCGCCGATGTAGGAGACTGTTTCGCCGGCCTTGACGCTTGCGTTCCACTCCTGGGAGAACGCGGTCTGGACGCGGATCAGGTCGGCCTTGATCAGGTCGTTCCAGTACTGCGCGACTTCCCTGGTCTTCGGGTCGTCGATCGACACCTGCCAGGAGTCGCCACTGGTGCCGAACCACTTGCCGCCCGCCTGCCAGGCCAGGGAGGCGAAGTGGCCGGGGTCGTCGGGGAAGAAGGTGCCGATGCGTGCGTTCGGGTCGGCCTGCTTCACCTTGGTGGCGGCGGTTTTGTACTCGGCCCAGGTCTTCGGCGGGGTGATGCCGTTGGCGTCGAAGAAGTCCTTGCGGTAGTAGAGGACCATGGGCGAGGCGTCCAGCGGCACGGCCCAGGTCTTGCCGCCTGGTTCCGTGAGGGCCCGGATCTGTTCGGGGAACTTGTTCTTGATCTCGGCGGTGTGGGGGGTCAGGTCGGCGAGGCTGCCCTGGCTGACGAAGTCCGGGAGTACGGGGTACTCGATGTTGAGCACGTCGGGCGCGTTGCCCGCCTTCACCGCGTTGCTCATCTTGGTGTAGCCGCCCGCCGCGCCGGACGGGATCTGCTCGAACTTCACCGTGACGTCGGTGTGCAGCGCGTTGAACGCGTCCACCACCTCGGTCGAACCCTTGGTCCACGACCAGAAGGTGATCTCCGTCGGTCCACTTTGGGCGGTGCCCCCTGGCGTGCCGCCTCCGCAGGCCGTCACCAGACCCAGGGCGACCAGGGCACCGGCCGCGCCCAGTCTGGTTCGAATCTTGTGCCGCATCTCACGCTCCAGGGGGATTGTCTCGCAGTGCCGGAAGTTTCGGCGGCGTGAACACGGCAAGTCAAGGCAAGAGCGATCAAACGAACACAAACGATCGGAGGGCGGTGTTTCGGCACTTCAGGTTGGTGTGAGTGATCGTGGGGTGGTGGGGTGGGGGTCGTTGTGTTCGGATTTGACCGGTTTGGTGGTCGGGGTTGTCAGCCGGAGGGGTGCCGCCTAGGTTCCGGCGGATGCACCTGGGATTGTCGCTGCCCGCACCGGATCGGTCGCTCAGCCCGCGTACTGGGTGGGGTCGGGCGCACTGGGAAGCGGTGGCCGACCATCTGGTGGACGGGATTCTGCGGCATCGGTCGCCGGGTGGGGCGTTGTTGAGGCCGCCTGGGCGGGTTAGTTGGTCGGGTGAGGTGAGTGACGGGCTGGAGGGGTTTGCCCGTAGCTTTCTGCTGGCGTCGTTTCGGCTGGTCGGGGCGGGTGGGGAGGATCCGCGTGGCTGGCTTGGGCGGTACGCGGAGGGGGTGGGTGCTGGGGCGGGTGGGGTTGAGCCGTGGCCGGCCATTGTGGACCGGGGGCAGGCGCTGGTGGAGGCGGCGTCCCTGGTCATCGGGCTGCGGTTGACGCGGGAGTGGTTGTGGGAACGGCTGGATGACGCTGTGCGGCAGCGGGTTGTGTCGTGGCTCTCCGGGGCTTTGCGGGCACAGCCGGTGGATAACAACTGGTGGTTGTTCTCCGTGTTGGTGGCGGACTTTTTGGAGTCGGTGGGGGCCGGGTCGCGGGCTGGGGACGAGCTGGTGGCGCGTGGGCTGGAGCGGGTGGAGTCGTTCTATGTCGGGGGTGGGTGGTATTCGGACGGGCCCAACCGGTCGTTCGACTACTACAACGGGTGGGCCATGCACTTCTACCTGGGGTTGCGTGGGTATCTGTTCGGGGCGGGCGATGCCGGGCACGTGGAGCGGTTGCGGGTCTTTTTGGGGGATTATGTCGGGTTTTTTGACGATGATGGCGGGATGATCCACTTCGGACGGTCGTTGACCTATCGGGTCGCGTCGGTTGCGCCGTTGTGGTTGGGGGCGTTGCTGGGTGCTTCGCCTTGTGGGGCGGGGGAGACTCGGCGGATCGCCAGTGGCACGTTGCGTCACTTTGTGGAGCGGAGGGCGATTCGGGACGGGGTGTGGACCGCCGGGTGGTATGGGGCGCATGAGGCGACGCTTCAGGCGTATTCGGGGTCGGCATCGCCCTACTGGGCGGCCAAGGGGTTTCTGGGGCTGGTGTTGCCCGCCGACCATCCTGTGTGGACTGAGTGTGAGACCGATACGCGTGGGGCGGAGGTTCGGTCGCTTCCGGGGCCTGGGTTTCTGCTGCACGGTGGTGGGGCGGCTCGGTTGGTCAACCACGGCAGTGACCATCCCGGGGATCCGTTGTACGACCGGATCGCGTACTCGTCGCGGACCGGGCCGACGGTCGGGTCGGCTGGTGGGGCGGCGGACAACACGTTCGCGGTTCTGGTGGGTGGGGAGTGGCGGGGGCGGTCGAGTCTGGAGCCGGTGGGGATCGGGGTGGATTGGGCTGCTTCTCGGCATGTCGTGGGTGGGGTGGTGGTGGATGCGGTGAGCGTGGTTCGGGGAGGTAGCGAGGTTCGGGTGCACCGGGTGTCCGAGGTTGCTTCCGTGCGGCACAGCGGTTGGGCGTTGGTCGCGGCGGAGTCGGTGGTGTCCGGGGATGCTGTGGAGACTTCGGGTGAGGGGATGTCGGCGAGTTTGGTCGGGTTGTCGGGGTATGCGGGGGCGTCGGCGGTGACGGCGGTGGATGGCACGGCTTTTGGTGCGCCTGCTGTGGTTCCGGTGTTGGAGGGGGTTGGGGACGTGTTTGTTTGCCGGGTCGCGTTGTGGGGTGGCGAGCTTCCGTTGCGGGCCAAGGCGGTGCGGGTTGGTGACGGGGTTCGGATCATGTGGGAGGACGGTGCGGTGCACGACGTTTCGTTCGATGGGATGGTGGTGAGGGGTGTTGGGTGAGTGGTTTTGGTGCATATGATCGTGGAGCGAACGTTTGTTCGTTCGATCACCCGGGAGATGGCGCATGGACGCGAGCCGTAGACACCACGCGATCCTGATGGCGGTGCGCCGGGACGGCAGCGTTCGGGCTGCGGACCTGGCGGTGAAGCTCGGGGTTTCCGCCATTACTGTTCGGCGTGATCTGGCGGAGCTGGAGCAGCGGGGTGATGTCAGCCGGGTGCACGGGGGCGCGGTGCTGCCCAGTTCGATCCGGGACACGCTGGTCACGCCGGTTGTGCCACGTGTTGCCGGGAGGCGGCCGACCATCGGCATGGTGATTCCGGCGGCCAGTCAGTACTTCCGGGAGATCGTGGAGGGTGCGCGGCGGGCGGCTCAGGCTCGGGACATCAAGCTGGTGCTGGCGGTGTCGGACTACAACCTGGACGACGACCGGTCACATGTGCAGCGGCTGTTGGACGCGCGGGTCGACGGGTTGTTGCTGACGCCCAGTGAGCCGTTCTCGCGGTTGAGCCCGGCGTTGGAGTGGATCGCCGAGCTGCCGATACCGGTGTTGTTCGTGGAGCGGAGTCACGAGCCGACTGCTCATCTGCATCCGGTGGAGTACGTGTCGTCGGACCATCAGCACGGGGCGGTCCAGGCTATTCGGCATCTGGCGGAGTTGGGGCATCGGAACGTTGCCCTGGTGACGTGTCAGTCGCCGACCAGTGGGTGGATCAGTCGGGGGTACGAGGCTGCGGTGGCGGCGATGGGGTTGTCGGATGCCATGCCGCGTCATGAGAACCGGACGCACGAGGAGATAGCCCAGGGGTTGGACGAGATCCTGGACGGGTTTGGGGCGGCTGGGGTTACGGCGGTGTTGGCGCATCCGGACAGCATTGCGATCCAGGTGTTGCAGCGGGCTCGGCAGCGTGGGCTGGTGGTGCCGGATGATCTTTCGGTGATCGCCTATGACGACGAGTTCGCCGGGTTGGCGGATATTCCGTTGACGGCGGTGGCTCCGCCTCGGGAGAACGTGGGGCGGTTGGCGGTGGAGTTCCTGCTGCGGAAGCTCCACAGTGGACGGTCGGATCGGGCGGAGTTGCACATCCACCTGTTGCCGCACGTGGTGGTGCGGGCTTCTACTGGGGTTCCTCGGGTGTGAAGGGCTGAGAGTTCTCAAGATTACAAGCGACGCTCGCCGCTGGGCCGGCCGCCAAGGATGACGGAAGTGCCAAAGCGGCGGGGTGGGGTTTGCGCGCTGCGCGCGCGGTGTTTGCGGGCGTCTCAGTCCTTCCAGGGGATTTCGTCGCGCATACCGGTGTGGATGGCGTAGGCGTTCTTCACCGCCGCCTTCAGTGCGCCCTCCACCCAGCGGCGGTGGCGGCGGTCGCAGGCGTCGTTGGCGAACCAGACCCGGTTCACCGGGCGGATCACGTCGTCGTAGAAGGTTTCGCTCATCTCGAAGGCTCGGAAGAGGGGGCCGATGCCGCAGGCGAACCAGTCCAGGGCCCAGTCCTTGTATACGCCGAACTCGAACGTGTCGCGGGCCTCGGGGTGGATCTTGGTCAGGTCTTCGAGTGCCTGCGCGATGCTCTCCTCCGCCGCCAGCGGGGTGTAGGGCATGCTGTCCTGCTCCCAGCAGTAGGACGCGATCATGACGCCCTTGCGGTAGCGGTGATCCTGACCGGCCGGCGGGTAGACGATGTTGCGGATCGCCAGGTCCGTCACGGTCAGGCCGTGGGTGATGCCGTACGCGGTTTCCCACCAGCGTTCGCTGAACTGCATGAAGAGCTTGTGCGCCCGTCCGTAGTACGTGTTGCGGATCGCGTACCACTTGTCCGGGTCCAGACCCTCGATCTCCATGTGCCGCAGGCTGGCGAACGGCACCGTCACCAGGCACTCGTCCGCCGTGATGGCCTGGGTTTTGCGGCCGGTCCGGTAGTGCACGCGGACGGTTGTGTCGGTCTGGTCGATCGCGTGGACCTGTGCGCCCAGGCGGATGTCGTCCATCAGGTGCGGCTCGAACGCCCGTGGCAGGGAGTCCGCGCCGTCCACGATGTAGACCAGGTGTCCGAACACATCCTCGTAATAGTGCGAGAACCACTCGACAAGTGAGAAGTGGTAGCGGCCTTCCAGGTTGAACAACGGGCCCAGCATCGCCAGTGCGCCGTCGCTCAGGCCGCGTTCTTTCAGGTAGCCGAGCAGGGTGTACTTGTCGTAGTCGTCCAGCAGGTGGTGCCACGCCTTCTCGGGGTCTTCGTGCTCCATGATGTCCACGAGCGGCTGGACGGTGTGGCGCAGCAGTTCGTGCGGGGTCTTGTCGGCTTCGCCGGCGTGCAGGTCGAAGTTGAACATGTCCGCGCTGAAGTCCCGGCGGCGCACGCCTTTTCCTTGCAGGTAGACGAAAGTGTCCTCGTCGTACATCGGGAACGGCTTGGTGGCGAGGCCGAACCGCTCCTGGATGAGGTGCTGCACCAGCGGGTGCTGCTGGGGGAACCGCATCGCGCCGAACTCGCCGTACATGTCGCCGGTGAAACCGCGATGGGTCAGGATTCTGCCGCCCAGGCGGTTCTGGCCCTCCAGGACGATTACCTCGTGCCCGGCCTCTTTGAGCAGCAGTGCGGCGGTGAGGCCGGCCATTCCCGCGCCGACGACCACGATCCGCCTGTGTGGCGCGCCCGTGTCCGGTAAGCCTTCCCTGAGCAGGTCCAGCGCTTCTGTTCCCATGTGCCACGATTGCGCCGACGGCGTGTGGCGGGCAATGAGTGTTGCCCGAATGGCGAGGAGTTTCCCTCGGTCCGGGGACGCCGGGGGTTTCGGTGCGTGATTCCGTGCTGCCGTCCGGGGGAAGGGCTCTTCCGATTCGTGCGGAGATCTATTTCGGCAGTTTCGCCCACACGTCGGCGGCGACGGCCTTGGCGGCGGTGCACGCCGCGTCGACCTGGCTGCCCGCGGGCAGGCTGACGGTGACCATGGCCAGTTCGCTCAGGCCGCCGTCGGCCGAGAAGTGGGCGGTCTCCGCCGCGCACAGCACGAGGGACGTCGCGCTGGTCTTGGTGACCGCGGTCTGCCTGCCGGCGACGTCTTCCATCGTCGTGTTCTTGGCGTCCGCCTTCGTCGGCGTGCCGATGCTGTAGATGACCCGTGCCCTCGGCGGTGCCGGGGTGCCGTCCTTGCTCCACCGGCACTGGTGGCCGGCGGGGTAGGGGCGCACCTTGGCGGTGGTCAGGCCGGGCACTTGGGCGATCGAGGCGGGCGTCACCGAGCTGCACGGGTCGACGTTGCCGATCGACTTCCCGGTGAACTTCCGGTGCTTCACCTTGTCGCCCAGCACGCGGTCCGCGACGGCCGTCATGGCGGCGTCGGCGATGCCGCACAGCTCGGTCGCCGTCGAGCCGCCCGAGGAGTAGTTGTCGACCGTGACCGCCAGCGTCACCAGGTCGGAGAACACCAGCCGGCGCGGGCAGTGGCTCTGGTCGCCCGACTCGGTCGCGATCCGCAGCTCACCCTGGTACGGCTTGAGCTCGGCACTCAGTTCGCCCACCGACTCGACCTTGTCCAGGAAGCCCACCGCGAGGTCCAGCTTCGTCCCGCCGGCCGTGGTCAGCGTCAACGCGCAGTAGTCGAGCGACTCCAGCGGGGCGACCACCGGCGTGCCGAACCTGGCCACGTCCGCGGTCTCGATCAGGCTGCACGGGTCGACGGTCGGCAGGTCGCCGAGCAGCGACACGGCCGTGGGTTCCGGTTTGCCGGTGGTGGTGACCGGGAACGTCGGGTTCGGGACGGGCACGGGCGCGCCGACCACCTGCACGCTGCACGCGGCCAACGCCGCGGCCAGCCCCACCACGACGGCAACCCACCCACCACGCCTGATCATGCGCGCAGCCTATGTGAACGCACGTCGCTTCCACGTCGGTACTTATACTCGTGCCCGCGGAAAGTTCCGGGGGACAACAGTGGCAGTCAGCAGTGACAGGTTCCTGCGCATCGTCGGCGCGCTCGCCGACGTGGAACGCGCGGAAGGCGGGCAGTACAGCTCGTTCAGCGTGCGCGGCAAGCGGTTCGGCTACTACTGGCCGCGCACGCAGACGGTCGGGCTGAAGCAGACGTTGTCGGAGCAGTTGGCGCTGGTCGCCGAACGGCCCGACGTGTTCGAGGAGCAGTTCACGGCGGGCGGGTTCGGCTGGGTCGTGGTCTACCTGGCGGGGATCGACGCGGCGGAGCTGTCGGAGCTGGTGTTCGAGGCGTGGCGGTTGTCCGCGCCGGAGGAGCTGGTGGCGGTGGCCGCCGACCCGGCACGTCGGTCGCGTAGGTAGCGGCGGGTCAGGCGTCGGGTGCGGCCGGCTGGAGCACGTTGTGCCGGCTCTCGTCGATGGTCGCCAGCGCGAGGGTTTCGCCTGGTCGGTGGCCGGTTTCCCGGTGTACCGCGAGGGCGGTCCGGGCGTGCGCCAGGGCTGCGTCGTGCTCGTCCAGCGCGGCGTGGATCCGGGCCAGCTCGGTCAGCGCCTGGCCTTCGACCACGCGCAGCGAACTCTGGCGGGCCAGGCTCAGCGCGTGCACGGCGTGCGGTCGGCCGTCGGCGGCACGGCCCATCCGGCGGTGGGTGGCGGCCAGACCCAGGTGGCTTTCCGCCTGGGTGCGGCGCTGTCCGATCGCCAGTGCCAGGTCCAGGCCGCGTCGGTGGGTGGCGGCGGCCCGGGCCAGGTCGCCGCGCCTGCGGTGCGCGGCGGCCAGGGTGTTCAGGATCATGGCCTGGATCCAGCGCCGCCGGGTGTGCTTGAGCAGCCGGAACGCCTCCTCGCCGTCGATCAGCGCCTCGTCCGGGCGGCCGAGGTCGGTCTTGATCCGGGCGGCCGTGTCCAGCGCGATCGCGCGGCCGTCGCTGGGGCCCGTCGTGTCGGTCAGCACCTCGTCCAGCACTTCCAGGCCCGAGTCCAGCAGGCCCAGCTCCCACCGCACCAGGGCCAGCACCTGGCGGGGCAGCGCCAGCGACTCGCGTCGCCAGCCGGTCCACGGGTTCAGCCGCAGCGACAGCTCCAGGTGCTCGGTGGCCTCCCGCAACCGCCCCAGATCGCGGTGGATCCGGCCGAGCATGCCCAGCGTGAACGCCTCGGCGTCGGTGTCGCCCTCGGTCCGGAACAGGTGCAGCGCGGCGGTGTTGAGTTCCAGCGCGGTGGTGAGCCGGCCGCCGACCCAGCCGAGCATCCCCAGGCCGGAGCTGGCCCACGCCTGACCGATCGGCCAGCCGATCGCGGTGCTCAGGCGCAGCGCGCGGGTGTAGCGCTCGACCGCCTCGGCGAGTTGGCCGGCGTCCCAGTGCGCGGTGGCGAGGCGGCAGTGCATCAGGACCTGGGCGCGTTCGTCGCCCTCGACCACCGCCGCATCCAGCACGGTGTGCGCGGCGGCCTGCCACGTGCCGCGCGGCAGGCGCAGCCAGGTGTAGCGGACCATGGTGTCGGCGAGGCGCCAGGCCAGGTGTCGCGGGCCGTGGCGGGCGGCGTGGTCCTCGGCCGCCAGCAGGTTGGCCCGTTCGCGGTCCAGCCAGGTGAAGGCAGCGGTGTCGTCCTCGAACACGGCGGGTTCGCCGACCGGGCACGTCTCGCCGTAGGGGAGTTCCAGGTAGTACGGCGGTCCGGACGCGGCGCGGGCCGAGTAGAGGTAGCGGATCAGGAGGCGTTCCAGGGCGGCCGACCGGACGCCGCGGTCCTCCTCGGCCTCGCAGCGTTCGCGGGCGTAGTCGCGCACCAGGTCGTGGAAGCGGTAGCGGCCGGGTGCGGTCGGCTCCACCAGGTGCGCGGACGCGAGGGCGTCCAGGCGGGTGGCGGCGGACGCCTGCGGCACGTCGGTGAGCGCGCCGGCCGCCTCGGCGGTGAAGTCCGGCCCGGGGACCAGCCCCAGGAGGCGGAACAGGCGGCGCGTTTCTTCCGGCAGTGCGCGGTAGGACAGGGCGAACGCGGCCCGCGGACCCGCTGACTCCTCGCCCGCGCCCAGCGTCGCCAACCGGCCCGCGCCGGACAGTTCGGCCACCAGGTCGGTGATCGGGCGGTGCGGTGCGAGCACCAGCTGTGCCGCCGCCATCCGCAGGGCCAGCGGGAGGCCGCCGCACAGCCTGGTCAGCTCGGCGGCTGCGATGGGCTCGTGGTCGACGCGCGCCTCGCCGAGTGTGGCGACCAGCACGGACCGCGCCTCGGACCGGGTGAGGACGTCCAGCGCGACCGGGTGTGCGCCGTCGTGCGCGATCAGGCCGACCAGGCGGTTGCGGCTGGTCACGAGGGTGCAGCAGTGCCGGCCGCCGGGCAGCAGGGGACGCACCTGGTCGGACGAGGCGGCGTTGTCCAGCACCACCAGGACGGCGCGGTCGGCCAGCAGCGAGCGGTAGCGGCGGGCCTGCTCGTGCTGGTCGGCGGGGATCTCCAGCGGGGTCAGGCCCAGGGAGCGCAGGAGCTGCCCGAGGGCGTTGCGCGGGTCCAGCGGCGGCCGTTCCGGGTCGAAGCCGCGCAGGTCCAGGTAGAGCTGGCCGTCCGGGAAGCGTGCGCGCACCTGGTGCGCCCAGTGCACGGCGAGGGCGGTCTTCCCGACGCCTGCCGCGCCCGTGACGACGGCGGTGCCGCTGGGTGCCAGCAGCGCGTGCAGCTCGGCCAGTTCGCCGTGCCTGCCGCGGAAGCCGACGACGTCGTGCGGCAGTTCGGCGGGTATTTGGCGCGCGGTCGGCTTCGAGTAGTGGTCCGCCGGCTCGGGTTCGGCCGGTTCCGGTTCGGCCGGATTGCCGTCTGCCTGCCCGTGTTCGGCGGGTCTTCGGTCGGCTGATCCGAGCAGCGCCGACTGGCGTTTCCGGGCGCGGACCAACTGTTCCAGCGTGCCGTCGGTGTCCAGCAGTCGGTCGCAGGTGCGCGCGATGTCGGCGGTGAGCGGCTTCTCGCCGTTCTCGATCTTGCTCAGGTAACCCTTGCTGTAGTACGTCAGCCGGGACAGCGCGGCCAGCGATATCCCTCTCGCCCGCCGCAGGGCACGTAATCGTGTCCCGGCGTGGACCTCCTCCCGTCCCTCGTCCCCGTCGTGGTGCATGTCGGACATTGCCCCTCCCCGGCGGGGCGGTGACGGGCCGCGTCACCGCGCCCAGCGGCAGGCTACTGCCGTCGCGGCGGTCCTGAAGGCCCCGATGGGAGCAAGTTCCGTCATTTTCCGACATCCCTGGCCGGCGGTGGTTTCCCCGTTTACCATTTCCCGGGGGCAACCCGGGAAACCCCCGCCCGCCGCGTTTACGCTGCCAGGGTCGTACCCGGCCCCGCCGTCGGGGTGGCCGGCCGCCGGACCGGGGCACCAGGGGCCGGGCGGCCCGATGAGGGGAGGACCGAGTGACTTCGAGGATCAGAAAGGCGGTCGCCGCCGTGGCGACGGTGG
>CBHFOL010000040.1:0-34155 GCA_965995405.1 uncultured Saccharothrix sp. | reverse complement strand
TACATGGACCCCTCGCGGGCGACCACCGCGCTACGGCCGGTGCCGCACAAGGTGATCACCTAGGACAACGTCGACCAGGCTCCCCGGTACTGCCGATGAGCACGGCACCGGAGCCCGCGCGCAGCGTGCGGTCCATCGACCGGGCGCTGGACCTGCTCAGCGCGTTCAGCGTGGCGCACCCCCGGCTCGCGCTGTGCGACCTCGCCGAGGTGGTGGGCCTGCCGAAACCCAGCGTCTACCGGATCGCCCGGACCATGGTGCGCCGGGGGTTCCTGCGCCAGGACCCGGCCGGCCACTCCGCGCTGGGCACCCGGCTGCTGGCGCGGGGCAACCTGGGGTCGGCGACGTCCGCCCTGGCGCCCCCCCCGGCGGACGTCGCCGACCAGCTGTCCCAGCAGACCGGTGAGACCGTGCTGGTGGCGGAGGTCGACTGGGCGGGCAACACGGTGGTGATCACGGACAAGCGTGCCGCCACCCACCCGCTGGCGGTGACGTCCCCGGTCGGGCAGCGGTCCTCGATCGGCGGCGGCTGCATGGGCAAGGCGGTCATCGCCGGGCTCGACCCGGCCGAGGCCGACCAGCGGATCGACAGCCTGCGGCTGAGCAGGCGCACCCCGCACACCATCGTGGACCCGGACGTGTTCCGGGCCGAGATCGACACCGCCCGGCAGCGCGGCTACGCCGTGGAGTCCGGGGAGTTCCTGGCCGGGGTGTCCGGCGTCGCGGTGCCGGTGCTGGTGGGCGACCGCCCGCTGGGCGCGATCGGCATCGTCGGCCCGACGTCCCGGTGCAACCGCCGCCGGCTGGACGTGTTCGGCCGGCTGATCCGCGAACTGCTGGCGGGCGAACACAAGGCACGAAAGGCGGACCGGCAATGACTTCCACGACATCGGGGGTGCGCGCCGACTGGGTGCGCTTCCCCAGCGGACCCGACGAGATCCGGGGCTACCTGGCCCTTCCGGAGAACGGACCGTCCGCTGCGGTCGTCATGGCGCACGAGAATCTCGGCGTGACCGAGCACCGGCAACGGGTGACCCGGGCGTTCGCCGGGCACGGTTTCGCGTGTCTCACCGTGGACCTGTTCAGCCGGATCGGCGGACGTCCGCCGCAGGACTACACGACGGCGGACGAGCGGCGGGAGAAGGCGTTCAAGGCCGCGCCGGACGAGCAGGCGATCGCCGACCTGACGGCGGGCGCGGACTACCTGGCGGGTCTGCCGGACGTCGACGGCGACCGGCTCGCGGCGGTGGGTTTCTGCCTGGGTGGCGGCACGGTCCTCCAGTGGGCGACCGAGACCGACCGGTTGCGGTGCGCGGTGGTGCTCTACGGCATCCCGGTGCTGCCCGCCGAATACCGGCCGGATGGCGTGCCGCTGTCCCGGATCGCGGTGGCCGACCGGGTCCGGATGCCGATGCAGACCCACTTCGGCGGCGCGGACGACGCGATCCCGTTCGACCAGGTGCTCGCCCTTCGTGACGCGTTGGCGGGTGCGCCGGTCGACGTGGACTTCAACATCTACGCCGGGGCCGGGCACGCCTACCACGACGAGACCCACCCCAACCACAACGCCGAAGCCGCCGAGCTGACCTGGAACCGGATGATGTCGTTCCTCGCGGCCGGACTCGGATGAGTACACTGTGGACGGACCTGCTCGGCGCGGAGGTCCGGGTGGTGGACGCGGCGGGCGTGCCGACCAGGGTCCTGCTCGCCGGCGACGGTCCGCCGGTCGTGCTGCTGCACGGCCGGGGCGGTCACCTGGAGACCTGGCACCGCACGATCCCCGCCCTGCGCGAACGGCACCGCGTGCTCGCCGTGGACCTGCTGGGCCACGGCCGCACCGAGCCGCGCGGCTCCCGTTACACCGTGGCCGAACTGACCGACCACATCCGGGCTGTACTCGACGCGTCGGTGTCGGGGCCGGTCGATCTGGTCGGGCAGTCGCTCGGCGGCTGGGTCGCCGCCCTGCTCGCGGCCCGTGAGCCGGACCTGGTCCGGCGGCTGGTGCTGGTCGAACCGGCAGGACTTCAGTCCGAAGTGGACAGACTGGCCGACGCGCGGGTGCTGGCGGCATACGAGCGCGGCGGCCGGGCGTTCGAGGAGCCGACCGAGGACGCGGTGCGCGCCCGGTTCACCGGCCTGCTGGCCCGGCCGGAACTGGTCGACCCGGAGCTGGTGGCCGTGCGCACCCGGCTCTACCAACCCGAAGCGGCACGGGCGGTGCACCGTGCCGTGCGGGCGGCCGACAACGGGCCGTGCCTGCTCACCCCGGAGCTCCTGGCGACCATCGCCGCGCCGACGCTGGTCGTCCACGGGGTCGACGGACACCTGCCCGACGCGGTGCTGACCGAAGCCGTGAAGTCCTTTGTGGACGCCGAACTGCTGACGGTTCCGGACAGCAGGCAGTGGCCGCACTACGAACAAGCCGACCTGGTGAACACTGCGATCACCCGTTTTCTGGACGAGGAGCGACGATGAGTTTCTGGCTGGACCTGCTGGGCGCGGAAGTGCGGTTCCACGACGCGGGCGGCTGGCGCACCCGCTCGATCGAGGCGGGGGAGGGCGAGCACGTCGTGCTCATGGGCGGCCTCACCGGGCACGCCGAAGGCTTCGCCAGCAACGTGCTCCCGTTGGCAGAGCGCGGTTTCCGGGTGCACGCGATCGACGCGCTCGGCCACGGCCTGACCGACCGCCCCACCGACGTCACCTACCACGCACCCGTGTTCACCGAGCACCTGATCCGGTTCCTCGATGCGATCGGCGCGGACCGCGCGCACCTCGTCGGCCAGTCCCTCGGCGGCTGGACGGCCCTGTGGACCGCGCTGCACCACCCCGACCGGGTCGGCCGCATCGTCTCGGTGACCGGCGCGGGACTGCTGCCGCCGGCCGGAGACCGGGTGGCGGAGAGCAGGCAGGTGCACCAGCGGGTGCAGGACGTGACGAAGCGCGCCACCACCGCGCCCACCCTGGAATCGGTCCGCACCAGGCTGGAATGGCTGATGGCGGACCCGAAGACGGTCACCGACGAGCTCGTGGACGTCCGGCACCACTACTACACCCTGCCCGGCGGCGAAGCAGGCCTGGCGAAGGTGGTCGCCGAACAGCCGGGCGAGGACAACCGCGCCCACCTGCTCGGTGAGGCGGAACTGCGCCGCATCGCCCACCCGACGCTGGTGCTGTGGAGCGACCGGAACCCGACCACACCGGCCGAAGTCGGCGAGTGGGCTGCCGGAGTGCTGCCCGCCGGCCGGTTCGCGCTGATCGAGGACGCGGGCCACTGGCCGATGTTCGAGCAGCCGGAGCGGTTCAACCGGGTCGTCGGCGACTTCCTCGGTGAGGCCCGGTGACCTCGCCCGCCGACCAGGTCGTGCTCGGCGGCCGGGTGCTGGCCGCCAACGGGCACGACGACCTGGTCTGGGGTCACCTGTCGGTGCGGGACCCGGACCGGCCGGACACGTGCTGGATCAAGTCGGCCGGGTTCGGCCTCGGTGAGGTCACCCGGGCCGAGGTCCTGCGCATCGACCGGGACGGTGGGGTGCTCGACGGCACGGGTCGGGTCCACCTCGAACACCACATCCACACCGCGATCCTGGCCGCGCGCCCGGACGTCGGCGTGGTGGTGCACACGCACGCCGAGGCCGCCGTGGCGTTCGCGGCCACCGGGCTGCCGCTGCGTCCGATCGGCCACGAGGGAACCCTGTTCACACCACCGGACATCGCGCGCTTCACCGCGACCGGCGACCTGATCCACACCACCGACCTCGGCCGGGCGGTGGCCGCGACGCTGGGCGACCGGAACGCGCTGCTGCTGCGCCACCACGGCCTGGTCACCGTCGGGCCCGACCTGGCGACGGCCGTCCTGACCGCGATCTTCCTGGAGAAGGCGTGCCGGATGCAGCTTGCGGCCGGGGCGGTCTCGGCGGACCTGTCGTGGTCGGACGACGAGGAGGCACTGGCCAAGCGTGACCGTTGCTACGGCAGCCGCCAGCTCGCCGACGCCTGGCTCCACCTGGTCCGCACGTTGTCCTGACACAGCTCCGTCCGGCGGTGCGGAGTGCGGCCGGACGGCGGATCGTGGTCCTTTGTGGACTGTCCCGGGCGGGCGCGCCGCTGATCGTGATGGCCGTCACCGAGCCCTACGAACGGGCCTATCCTTCGTCCACCTGCGACCGGAAAGCTCGAAGCGTCCTGTTGGACCCGTCCGGCGCAGAGAGGCGTTCACAGATGCGGAGACAGGCTTTCCGAAGAGCCACCGTGCTCGTCGCGACAGCGTTGTTGGTGATCGGTCCACTGTCGGCGGGTTCGGCCTCGGGTGCCCCGGCGACCTCGCACGACGGGCCGCCCGTCGGCAACGTCCAGGGCGACACGTCCGGCCACGGCGACATCGACAACCGTGGGACGGCGGCACCTCCCACGGACCGACAGCGCACGCTCGGGAGTCAGGTCGGCACGTCCGTTCGGTGGAACCGTTACGGCACACCGGCAATGCTCCTCCCGCGCGCCGACCTCCAGCCCCGGCTGGGCGCGGCGCACGACCCGACGGCGGTCGCACGCGGCTTCCTCGCCGCGAACCGGGACGTGTTCGGCCTGGCCGAGTCCGACGTCGAGGCGATGGAGGTGCTGGTCAGCCGGCCGATGGGGCAGGGCGCGTACGTGATGCTGCGCCAGCGGTTCGGCTCCACGCCGTCGTTGCTCGACGGGCTGGCGACGTTCGGAATCCGGGACGGCGTCGTGATCTTTCTCAGCTCGACGCTCGCGCCCAGCGGACCGGAGCCCGCGACGGCGACCATCTCGCCGGAACAGGCGCTCGCCGCCGCGGCGTCCGACGCGGGCCTGGCGGACGACCCGGCGGCGACGTCCCGGGTCCGGCTCGGCGTGGTGCCGATGCCCGGCGAGTCGCCGCGTGCCGCGTACCAGGTCGTGCTGATGGGCACGGACGGCGACCACCCCACCGGCTACACCAGCTACGTGGACGCCCGGACCGGTGAGCTGCTGGTCCGCGAGGACATCGTGGACCACGACTCGGACGCGGAGTGGGACGTCTTCCCTGCCAACCCGCCCGCCGACTACTCGTCACGGGACAACCGCGTGCGGTGGTGCCTGACGTCGGCACCGGGCTGCGAACGCACGGTCGGCACCGCCGATCGCGGCGTCGCCTGGGACCTGGACGCCACCACCGGAAAGCCCAGCGAGACGTCGTCCGGCAACTCCGCGCGGGCGACCGAGAAGTGGGACGACCTCGGCGGCGGCACCGTGGGCACCCGCACCGCGACGGCCAGCCCGACGCGGCAGTACAACTACCCGTGGACCAACCAGTGGCACGAACAGCGCTGCAACCCGGCGGTGTTCGCCAGCCCGCAGCAGAACGACATCGACGCCGCGCTGGCGAACCTGCACGCCATGCACAACCGGATGCACGACTGGTCCTACCACCTCGGGTTCACCGAGGAAACCTGGAACATGCAGGCGAGCAACGGTGATCGCGGTGGCCTGGGCGGCGACGCCGAACGCGGCAACGCGCAGGCCGGCGGTCGGGTGGGCGGCGCTCCGCCGGGCTTCCCGTCCCGCAACAACGCCAACCAGTACACCCCGCCCGACGGCGTGCCGCCGACGACCAACATGTACCTGTGGCAGGCGACGCCCGGCGGGTTCTACGCCCCGTGCGTGGACGGCGACTACGACATGTCGGTCATCGGGCACGAGTACGGCCACGCCATCAGCGGCCGGCTCATCGCGGGCCCCGACAACGGCTGGTCCGGTGCCCAGGCGGGTGCGATGAACGAGTCGCACTCGGACCTGTTCGGCATGGAGTACCTGTACGAGTACGGGTTCCGGCCGCGCGGCGACACCCCGTACGTCACCGGCGGTTACGTCACCGGCGATGCCCGGACCGGCATCCGCAACTACGACATGAGCCGGAGCGACCTCAACTACAGCAACGTGGCCTACGACCTGGTCGGCCGGCAGGTGCACGCGGACGGCGAGATCTGGAGCGCGACGAGCTTCGACGTGCGCCAGGCCATGATCGACCGGTACGGCCGGGGCACGCCGGACCGGCAGCGGGCGTGCGCGGACGGCGAGGTGCCGGTCGAACACTGCCCGGGTAACCGCCGCTGGGTGCAGCAGGCGTTCGACGCCTTGCTGCTCAACGCGTCCGGCGCGGTGAGCTACGTCGACATGCGCGACGCCACCCTTGCTGCCAATGAGATCCGGTTCGGTGGCGCGGACGTCCCGCTGCTGTGGAACGTGTTCGCGCAGCACGGTCTGGGGCAGGACGCGGCGAGCAACGGTCCGGACGACCAGGACCCGACGCCGAGCTTCGCGTCACCGCACGCCCGCAACGCGACCGTCCGGCTGACCCCCGGCCCCAAGGACGCCCCGGCGCGCCTGTACGTCGGCGAGTACGAGGCCAGGACACGTCCGGTGGCCGACACCGACCCGACGACACCGCTGCCCGACACGGTGCAGATCACGCCGGGTGCTTATACGTTCGTGGTGGCCGCCAACGGATACGGCAGCACCCGTGTTCGGCGGACGATCCGGGCCGGTGGTCACGACACGATCCGCCCGCCGACGGTGCCCAACGTGGCTGCGAAGAGCCAGGGTGCGACGGCGACCGGTGACGGGGTGAACCTGGACAAGCTGATCGACGAGACCGAGGCGACCAACTGGGCGTCGATCGGTGCGCCGGTAGCGGGCCGGAGCGTCCGGGTGGACCTGGCGGGTTCCCGTCCGCAGGTGGTGAGCCGTGTGCAGGTGAGCGCTTTGCTGCGTCCGGGCATCACCCAGGACGCGGATCCCGGTACGCAGAACAGGTTCACGGCGCTACGGCAGTTCGAGATCCTGTCGTGCAATGCGGCATCCAATGTGGACTGCAACGACCCGGCGAACTTCCGCCGCGTCTACACCAGCCCGGCCAACGCGTTCCCGGCCGACGTCCCGCGCCCGACCGCGCCGGACCTGACGACCCGGTCGTTCCGGATGTGGCCGACCCTGGCCACCCACCTGGCGATCCGGGTGCTGACCAACCAGTGCACGGGCGGCCCGGACTACGCCGGTTCGCAGCACGACGACCCCCGTTCGACCAGCGACTGCACCGCCGGCAACCCGGCGGCGGCGGGCACCGTCCGCATCGCCGAACTCCAGGCGTTCCGGTACTGAACCGACGGCACCGGGGCGGCCGACGTTCGGCCGCCCCGGTGTCACATTCCGGCGAAGCCGGTGATCACCTTGGTGTCGGCGACCGGGCCGTCCCGAGCCCTGAGAGCGGTGATCGCCCGATCGGGCAGCGTTGTCTGCACTCGCGCGCGTACCTGCACCGTGTATTCGCGGGTGGTGGAGCGACATCCTGAGGACATGAGCGGACCAGTTCACGCGCGTAGCCAGCCGCGCGAACCCGGGTCGGGTGTCCGTCACCCGGGGGCCGCGGGCACCGGGTCCAATCGGATCACCCTGTTACAGCGAACGGCGGGAAACGCTGCCGTGTCACGGCTTATGGCCACGGTCCAACGCGACGGCGAAGGTGATCCGGCGCTCGTGCGGCAGCTCGAACAGGAACTGGAGACGGTCGGCCGTGACGCCGCCCAGGACGACGACCTCATGCTGCGTCCGTTCGCCAACCGCGTGTCGTTGCTGCTGCGGTTCCGCGCACACCCTCCGTTCACGACCCAGGCGCAGCTGGACGAGTTCGTCGCCACTGCCCGCCGCCTCGCCGCGACCGAGCTGGACACGTTGGGCGCGTTGGGTTCCGGCGCGGATCTCGCGCTCGCCACGACTCCCCGCGGCTTCCCGCTGACGTGGGCCGGGCGGGTGCGTGCGGCGCTCACGCTCGGTGCCGACCCGGCGGCGCTGCTGTCGGAGTCCGTGCAGCAGCTCACCGCGCTCACCGCCCGGTCCACCGAACTGCCGCCCCGCATCGTGGACAGAGGGCTGCCCGTGCCGTTGGCCGCCCTCGCCGCTCTGGCGGTGTTCGAGCTCCGCATGACGCACACCGGGCTGCCGGAGGGCAACGCCGTCGGCGACTTCGCCCGCGCCACCGCGCGGTTCGCGCAGTTCCGGTTCTACGCGAACTTCCTGTTCACCTGGGAGCGGATCGTCGGCGAGGTGGCCGACGCCGTCGCGGCCGGCACCTACGTGCCCCGCCACCACGACTACCTGGAGTTCGTGCAGAACCGCCAACGCGTGCTCCGCGAACTGCCCGCGCGGGCCCGCGAACGGCCGGCCATGTCGGAGGAAGAACTCCTTGCCATCCAACGGGATTCGGTCGGCCTGGGGGACGCCGCGCTGCTGACCGGCATGGCAGGCGGCCTGGCCGGGCTGCTGGGTGTCCTCAGCGGCTGGAGCCAGGGCGGCGAGCTGTTCGGCAACGCGCTGGGCACCGCCGACGGCCTGGTCGTGGGCGCGGGCGACGGCGAGAAGATCGCCATGGCGCTGCGGTGGCTGTGGGACGCGGGCTACGTCGGCGGCGCGCTCGGCGAGACGGTGACCGCGCTCATCGCCAACGGTCCGGACATGCTCAAGAGCCTCGCGGTGATCGTCGTGCTCCAGATGATCCCGTTCGTCAACCTCGCCGTGGACGTCTACCTGATGTTCCAGCTTGGCACGGACATCCTGGCGCAGCTCACCGAACTCGGGCTGTCGCTGTCGGAGGTGACCGGCGCGCGTTCGGTGACGCAGATGCAGAAGGCGGCGGGCCGGCTGGCCCGGGTCCTGACGGCGGGCGGCATCCAGATCCTCACCACGCTCGTCACGATGGGCGTCGTGCGCGGGGTGTCGGCGTTACGGGCTCGCACCGCACGGATCCGCGCCGCGAACCCGGCGCTGTCCGAGGAAGCCGCGATGCGCCAGGCCATGCGCGAAGCGACCGCCGCCGAGCGTGCCCCGCTGGAGTCGGCGAGCCGCCTCGGGCCGTGGGAGCGGGGGCTGAACCGGGAGACCCGCCCGATCCTGGACACGCCGGGTGTCCGGGCGCGCCTCGCGCAGCTCAGCGACCGGACCCGACGGCTGCTCACGGTGTGCGCCAGCCCGTGCCTGCCGCCGGCCCACCAGCTGCTCGCCGCCGACCTCGAACGGCTCGACCGGGTCCTGTCCCGGCTCGAAGCGCCGCCCGACCACCCCGCCCTGCGCGAGTACTTCCACCGTCGTCGCGACACCCTCGTGCAGGCCATCGACGACCTCGATCGCGGTGTGCCGGACGCGGCCGGGCTCTCCGGCTTCCTGGACCGGGCCGTCGTCGCCTCGGCCGTGCTCCCAGCGGGCGCGAGCGTCGCGCGCAACGCCCAAGGGCTGTGGGTGGTCCGACGGGCGAGCGGTATCGAGGTGGTCGAATACGACATCCGGGCCTACCGGGCACACGGGCGTGACATGGGCACCAGGAGCTTTTTCCAGTCGCACCACGGTATTCAGGGCGCGTGGGCACGTGAGCGGGGTATCCCCGGCTACGCGTACGGCGACGCGCCGGGGATCCTGCTGCGGGACTCACGGGCGGGTTCGCCGCACCAGATCGTGAACAGGTTGCAGGATGCCCGTGAGGGAGGCCGCCTCCGCCGCACGTACTTGGAGGAACGTGAGGAGATGCGCAAGGACCTCACGGCGGCGGGTGTGCCGGCGTCGCACATCGCGGCGGCGGAAGCGGCCAACGACGCGTACTTTGGGCGTCTGTACCGGGCGTCGAACGCGACGGCCGAGCAGTTGCGGGCCTGGTTCGGGACGTGGACACCGCCGTGACGGGGAGGACCTGGTGAGCGAACTGGTCGCCTGGCTGGAAAGCCTCACGCCGGACTGGGACCGCCGTCCCGCCGGCAGTTGGACCGGTGCCGCGCCCGCAGATCCGGCCGCGGTGGCCGCGGCCGAGGCGGCGTTGGGCGTGACTTTCCCGGACGACTACCGGGCCCTGCTGCTGGCCGCCGACGGTGGTGAACTCGCCGGCCACGAGGAGTCCATCGTCCTCGAACCGGTGGGGGAGTTGGTCGACCGGAACACCGAGGACCGCTACACCGAGGCGCTACCCGGCATGGTCGTCGTCGCCACCACCGCCGGCGACGGCATCTTCCACTACGACCCGCGAAACCGTTACGGGCAAGGGGAATGGGCGCTGTACTGGGTCGATCTGGGCGACCTGTCGGCGGGCGACCCGACCCTGGCGGGACACACCCTGACCGAAGCCGTCCACCGCATCGCCGACGGCGTGTCGTTCTTCGACCAGCCGCCGCTCTCCGAGTCGAGGTGACCGCGATGAAGCACGTGCACGAAGAGTCCGGCCGGATCCGCACAACCCCCACACCGCCCCGGACACCGACCGCCACCCCGCAGCAGTCGGGAATCCTGGCGTTGCAGCGCGCGGCGGGGAATGCCGCCGTCGGCGCGCTGCTCAACGCTCAACGGTGCGGCCCCGAGCCGTGCGACTGCGGTCCGGAGGAGCGGGAGGCACGGGAGGCCGCGCCTTCCGTCCACAATGTGCCGTAGGTAGGCCGTTTGCCGCAGTTCTACGGACCGAAGGGAGCACCGGCGGTAGTAGCTTGGCCCTTTCCGCCACCGGAGGGCGACCATGCTGCCGCAACCCCTTCCACCCAGACTCCTGGGCCGCCGCTGGGCCGCGCGCCTGGTCGACTGGCTGGTGGTGCTGGTGCTGACCTCGCCGCTGTGGGTGATCGCGGTCGGGCACATCAAGCACAGCGTGGCGGTGAGCGCGGTCTCCGTCACGGACGACAGCGTGCTGAGCCTGCTGGCGCAGCGGTGGGTCGATGTGGGCGAAAGCGCGGCGGCTGGGCTGTTCGAGGTGTGGGAGGTGGCCACGTCGTCGGTGTTGGCCGTGGTGGTGGCGCAGGTGTTGGCCGTGGCGCTCTACGATTTCGTCGCCCACGCCTGGCTCGGGCGGACTTTGGGCAAGGCGCTCACCTCTGTGTCGGTCGTCCCGGTCGACGGCACGCGACGGGTGCGTCCCGGTCGGGCGCTGGTGCGTTCGGCGGTGACGGTGCTGTTGCCGGGCGCGGGCTGGGTGGCGTTGATCGCGGCCGTGCTCCGTCTCGACTTCCTCGTGGGCCTGCTGGGCGTCGCGCTGCTGGTGCTGTCGCTGGTCGAGTGCCTGTCACTACGCGGCCCCACGTGCTGGCACGACCGCCGCGCCGGCACCGTGGTGCGGCCGGTGGACTGGGCAGCCACCCTGGCCGCCGTCCGCGACTCGAACGCCTGGGCCCTCGCCCAGCAGGCACCGTCCCGGATGCTGGACCAGGGCAGATCCCTCCGCGACCGCTTCGGTCCCGGCGGATCCCGCTGATCGACGGCCTCTGGTGTAGGTAGTCCACCATCGACCGGCACAGCTACCGGATCACGTCGGCCGGGACGCGGCACCGTGTGCTGCCGGACGTGGGACGGGCGGTTAGCCTGCGCGGGGTGTCCAGTGGGTGGTGTGCCGCCCGGATCGCAGGGAGTCGTGGATGAGCGAGCAGCCGACCCGGTTCGAGGGGACGACCGCCGTCACCGGTTCGACCGGGAACCTCGGTGGGCGGGTGGCTCGGCGGCTGGCTGCCGCCGGCGTCGCGCAACGGCTGGTCGTGCGTGATCCCGCGCGAGCCCCGGAGCTGGCCGGTGCCACGGCGGTCGTGGGGGACTACGGCGACCGGGCGGCGGTGCGGGCCGCTCTGGCGGGTGTCGAACGGGTGCTGATGGTGTCGGCTCCCGAGACGTCCGATCGGGTGGACCTGCACCGGGCGTTCGTGGACGCCGCCGCCGACGCCGGGGTGGGGCACCTGGTCTACATCTCGTTCTACGGGGCCGCGCCGGACGCCGTGTTCACCCTCGCGCGCGATCACTTCGCCACCGAGGAGCACATCCGGGCGAGCGGTCTGCCGTACACGTTCCTGCGGGACAACATGTACGCCGACTTCATGCCGATGCTCGCCGGCGAGGACGGGGTCATCCGGGGCCCGGCCGGCGACGGGCGGGTGGCCGCCGTCGCCCTGGACGACATCGCGGACGCGGCGGTCGCGGTGCTGGCCGACACCGCGCCGCACGTCGGGGCCGGCTACGAGCTGACCGGGCCGGAGGCGCTCACCCTGGACGAGGTCGCCGCCGTCCTCACCGACGCCACCGGGCGCACGATCACCTACCGGCGGGAGACGGTGGAGGAGGCGTACCAGTCGCGTGCCTCCTACAACGCACCCGACTGGCTGCTCGACGCGTGGGTCTCGACCTACACCGCCATCGCGGAAGGGCAGTTGGCCGGGGTGACCGATCACGTCGAACGCCTCACCGGCCACCCGGCCACCCCGCTGGCCGCGGTGGTGCGGAAGGCGGACTGAGACGTCCGGCAGTCGATCTCCCGCGAACCCCCGAGTGGGCCATGCGACTTTGGTAGGTTGGCCAGTCGCCTCACGGTGCTTACAGTGCGAGTTACCTGATCATCGGTACTCAGGCCGCAGTGATGCGGCAACGTGAGGTGACGCATGCGTCATGAGGCTCAGGTGCTCGCAGGTGCCCAACCCGCTCCCGTGCCGCCGGGCGATCTGGCCCAGGCGTTGCGCTACGGGCCGTTCGCCAACGCGCTGGCCGCCGCCATCCGGCGACGCGGCCTGCCGTTGGCCCGGTTACGCGCCCACCTGAAATCACACGACATCACGATCGCCCAGTCGACCCTCAGCTACTGGCAGCGCGGCCTGCGGCACCCGGCGGTGCCGCGTGCGCTGGACACCGTGCGGGCGCTGGAACGCGTGCTCCAACTACCCGAGGACAGCCTGGTCGTGCTGATCGGGCCGCACCAGCGCGGACCCGACCTGGACGAGCGGGTCCGGTCGATCCCGGAGCTGAGCCAGAGCTGGGCGCGCACCGGGGCGCTGCTGGCCGAGTTCGACGGGGTTTCCGGCAGCCCGTGCAACACCGACCTGGACGTGGTCACCGTGCTGGACGACGTGCGGCTGGCCTCGGCGGGCCAGATCACCGAGATCTCGTCCACGATGGCGGTCCGGGCGCGGCGGTCCGGGCCGGACGGCTTCGTCGTGACCCACCAGAGCGAACCGGAGGCCGACATCGGCACCGCGCGGCTCCGGGCCGGGGTCGGGTGCCGGGTCGGCCGGGTGCGCAAACAGCGCGCCTCGGCGGGGATGGTGTTCGAGCTCCTCTTCGACCGCAAGCTCACCGAGGGCGACGTGCACAGCTTCAGCTTCACCCTGGTGGGCACGGAACCGGTGCGCGCGCCGACGTTCTACCGGGTGATCCGGGGCCGCACGCACGCCTACCTGCTCCGGCTCCACTTCGACCCGGCGATGCTGCCGGTGCGCTGCACCAGGGTGGAACGGGCGCGCGAAGGGCTCGCCCCGACGGTCAGCCAGCCGCTGCTGTGCGGGCCGGACGGGTTCGCCTGCGCCTACTTCGAGGAACTGGACCCCTCGCTCGCGGGCGTCGACTTCCTCTGGGAATGACGCCGCCGCAGGAGGACCGCCGCGAACGCGAGCAGCACGACCGCGCCGGCGATCAGCGACGTGAGCGCCGTCCCGGACAGCCCACCAGCCGGAGCCGGTGCCGGGGCGGCGGCGTCCTGCTGGGTGAAGCCGATTCCCTTGCCCTTCTGGTAGTCCGAGCCCGGCAGCTTGTCGCCGTAGCGGGACCGGACCTGTTGCTGGTACTCGGCGATCGGGACGAGCGTGCCGACCGGCGACTGCGGCAGGCTCGCCTGCAATAGCGTCACACCGGACGCGGTCAGCTCGTACCAGCCGTTGATCTGGGGTTCGTTCAGCAGCACCGAGCCGGGCTGCAACCGCCGGCTCAGGGTTTCCTCGTCGTCACCGGAGAACACGCTGCCGACGATCCAGTTGCCGGGAGTCTCCGGATTGGCCCGCAGGGTCGCGCGCTCACCGTTGTCGGCGGTGGCGGTCACCGCGATGTACTGCAACACGCCGGCCGGCGCTTTCGGGTCGCCCCGGACGAAATCCGGGTTCAGCACGTAGGCCGGCACGCCGTGGTCGGCGACCGTCACCGCGCTCGGCTCGACGCCGTGGACCTGCCGGAAATTGGTCTTCGCATAGCTGATCGCCGCCGGCGTCCGCGCGGCGTCGAGCGCGGCGGCGTAGTCCGCCGGAGAGGGTGGCGGCAGCACCTCGCGCGCCGAAGCCGACGGTGCGAGCAGGGCCAGGGCGGACAAGATCACGGTGAAGACGGACAATTTCCGGCAGATCACGACCGCAGCCCCTTACCGCTTGGCGATGTTCACGATGGTGTCGTTCCAGCGGAACCGGGCGTTGCTGCGGTACTGGGTGTAGTTCCAGGTCTGGTACCGCTGGTAGGTCGGCCACGGGTCGCCGATGAGGATCGACTGGTTCGCCGTGTCGTAGCCGTAGATGACCTCGGCGTGGCCGCCACCGGACGTCCAGTAGATGCCGGTGAGGTGCGGGATGCCCGCGTCGATCTGCTTGGTGATCGAGGCGAAGCTGATCGGCCCGCCGGCGTCCTGGGCGTTGAAGCCGGTGCCCCGGAAGCCGCGCACGATCTCCGGGATCTGCGCCGGCTGGTTCGGGCAGTAGCCCGACGACGAGCCCTTGCCGGCGGCGCAGAACGCCTGCTGGCTGACGGTGACGCCCAGGGTCGCCTCGATGCTGGCCCCGGTCGCGGCCCAGCACCACTGGTTCTGCTGCTGGACCTGCTGGGTGTAGTTGAGCCGCTTCGACGCCAGCGGCGCGACGCTCAGCGCGGCGGTGCCCACCGGGCTGATTTCCTTGACCTGGGTGTGTTCCTGGGTCTTGATCAGCCCGTTCGGCGTAGCCTGGTCGCCGGCTGCCACGGCCGGTGACGAGAACACGACCGAGGCGGTCAGGGTGGCGGCGACGGCGACCACGCAGGGGAGGCCCCGTCGGATGGGTTTCCGATCCACGAGTGGTTCTCCTTGCAGGGTAGGAAGACGATTACATGCCGGTCAGCCGCCGGAGGACCGGTCGGCTGGGCAATACCGTGCGCGGCGCGGCCCGTCCGCGACAACGGCCGTTCGTCAGCCGGACACCGCACTGTGATCGTTCACCGCGAGTGAACGGCCCGAGAACGGGCGACAGCAGCTTTGCCGGTGCTCACCGCGCCGCGTGACGGTGCTGTCGCCGAGAACATTCACCCGCCGTTCACTCCCGCTGTGAACGCCCGAACCCCCGGCTCAGACCGCCTGCGCGGCGGGCGTGAACACGACGGGCAGTTCGGCCGGTCCACGGGTGAACACGCCGCGCTCGGTCGCCTGGAACCCGTCCGCGAGGCGCACGTCCGGCATCGCGTCGAGCAGTTGGCCCACCGCGACCTCCACCTCGGCCTTCGCCAGCAGCGCGCCGACGCAGAAGTGCCGTCCCAGCGCGAAAGCCAGGTGGTTCGCCGCCGCCGAGAACGCGCGTGTCGTGCTGAGGTCGTCGCGGAAGATGTCGAACTCGTCGGGACGCGCGAAGCGCCCGGCGTCCCGGTTGGCCGCGCCGATCAGGCACGTCACCGTCGAGCCCGCGGGCACCACACCACCGGAGAGTTCGACGTCCTCGGCGGGTTGCCGCATGATCATGTGCACGGGCGGCGTGTACCGGAGCGTCTCCGCGAGCGCCCGTGCCACCAGGGACCGGTCCGTGCGCACCGCCGCCAGTTGCTCGGGGTGCCCCAGCAGGTTGCGGAAGACCGCCGCGATCGCCTTGTCCGTCGTCTCCCCGCCGGCGGCGAGCAGCAGCGAGCAGAACGCCTTGATGTCCTCGTCCGACATCGAGGTGCCGTCGATCTCGGCCCGGCACAACGAGGACAGCAGGTCGTCGCCCGGATTGTCCCGGCGCTGCCGGATCACCGGGATCAGGTACGCGGCGAACTCCTCGCGGGTCCGGTGCCCGGCGGCGGTCACCTCCGGATCGCCGCCGAGGTTGCCCAGGAACGCGATCACCGACGTGTACCAGCGGTGGAACTTGGCGTGGTCGGACTTGTCCAGGCCGAGCACGTCCACGATCACGTTGATCGGGAAGTGCGTGGCGAACTGCGCCACCAGGTCGGCGCGGCCGGTGTGCCGGAAGCCGTCGATCAGGTCACGCGCGTTGCGTTCGATGAACGGCCGGAACCTGTCCTCCAGGGTGCTGCCCCGGAACGCGGGCGCGACCAGGGCGCGCCGCACCGAGTGCTCCCGGCCGCTCATCTGGAGGATCGTGCGGCCGTGCACGGGTGCGACCTGCCAGTCGTAGTTCGCGGAGGTGAACACCGGGTCGCGGAACGCCCGTTCGACGTCCTCGTAGCGCGAGATGATCCAGCTCCGGGTCGCCTCGTGGTGCAGCAGCGGCGCGTGTTCGCGCAGCACGTGGTAGGCGGCGTACGGGTCGGCGGCGAACTCGGGGGACAGGATGTCCGGCAGTTCCCGGGTCGTGGCCATGACGTCCTCCTATGCGCCGTGACTGTCCACTGAGGACTGCTAGGCCGGGGTCCTGGGTACGACCCGCACCCGCAAACCGCGTCGATGCGGTGTGACACCACGGGATATCCGGAACGCCGGTCCGCTCACCGGGTGGATCTCCCAGCTCGCGACGATCGTGGCGAGCGCCGCGGTGGCCTCGATCCGCGCCAGCTGGTCGCCGATGCACATCCGCGCACCCGCGCCGAACGGCAGGTAGCGGTCCTGAGGTCGAGCCGGGTCGTGGTCGATCCACCGGTCGGGCTCGAACGCGTCGGGGTCGGGGAACAGGTCGGGGCGGGTGTGCAGGATGTACGGGCTGTACGCGACGCACGTCCCCTTGGCCAGCCGGTGCCCGCCGATCTCGGTGTCGGCGGCGACCTCGCGGGTCAGCAACAGGCCCGGCCAGTACAGCCGCAGGGTCTCGCGGATGACCCGGTCGGTGTAGGGCAGCCGGTCCACCGAGTCCGGCGCGAGCGGCGCGGCGGCGGAGACCTCCGCGTGGACGCGGTCCTGGACGTCGGGGTGGTGGGCCAGCACGTGCAGCGTCGAGCTGAGGAGGCTGGCGGTGGTCTCGGTGGCGGCGACGTAGAAGGTCGACACCTGGTCGACCAGTTCGTCGTCGGACTGCCAGTCGGTGCCCGCCACGAGCACGGACATGAGGTCGCCGTGGTCCTTGCCGGAGGCGCGGTAGGCGGCCACCAGTTCGGCGCTGCGGCGGCGCAGCCGGTCCGACGCGCGGTCGAACCGGCGGGCACCGGGCAGGAAGCGCAGCAGCGCGGGCGGGGTGAAGATCCGGATCAGGAGGGCGTCCATCATCATCCGGGTGTCCCGGCCGATCGCCGCGCGGTCCGCGTCGGTGAGCAGCCCGCCGAGCATGGTGTCGGTCGCGATCTGCCCGAGCAGGACGCACACCTCGTCGAATGCGCGGATCACCTGTCCGGGCCGCCACGACCCGGCCATGGCGGCGGCGCGGTCGAGGGCGATGGCGGTGTAGCCGGGCATCCGGTCGCGGCGGAACGCGGGCTGGGCGAGCCGGCGCTGTCGGCGGTGGTCGCTGTGCGGGCAGCCGGCCAGTCCGTTGCCGAGCACCCCGCGCAACCGGTCGAAGAACAGGCCGCCCTTGTCGTAGGTGCGGTCGTCCAGCAGCAGCGCCCGCACGAGAGCTGGATCGCACACCATCACCACCCGTTGCGGACCGAGCCGCAGGTCCACGATGTCCCCCTGTGCGGGCAGCGACCGGAGGAACCCGAACGGGTCGGCCAGCAACCGGACGGCGTGGCCGGCCAACGGCACCGCACCTTTCGCCGGTGCGCGTACGACCCCGATGTCCGTCATGCCTGCCTCCAGGAGTGAGGGGACATCCCAGCGTGGCACGGCGATTCCGCACGGCGACCGCCTGTCACACGATCCGGCGCGGGGAGCAACCCGCCCGGCCCAAGGCATGTCCGCAAAAACCGGGGGAGCGGTGACGGCCCGGCTTCGAGGACGGCTGGACTTCGGCTCGGACCGGGTCGGTGTCCACAGCGGACTTCACGGGCTGCGGCGCGGCGCGGAACCGGCTGTCATCGCGAGGCGTGACCGGGTGCGGGCGGGTGCCGACTCGGGCAGGGAACCGAGGATGTCGGCGAGTGACGTGCCGGCGAGGGTGCCGCGCCACGCCTCGTGCGCCTCGGCCATCTTGGCGGCTAGGATGCAGGTGTTCCGGCAGTCCTCGGCCGGCAGCGCTCCCCGGCCCTGCTGACGGATCTCGCGGCACTCGTAGGGCGCGGACGCACCGTCGACCGCCTCCACGATCTGGAGCAGGGTGATCTCGGCTGCCGCGCGGCCGAGCCGGAACCCGCCGCGCGGGCCGGTCGTCGCGGCCAGGACACCGGCCCGGACCAGCGCCTGGAGCTGTTTGGCGAGGTAGGCGGCCGGGAGGTCGTAGTAGTCGGCGAGTTGGGCCGCCGATGCGGTCGACCCCGGCTCCAGCTGCGCCAGTGTCGTGGCGCAGTGCAGCAGCCATTCGGTGCTTCCAGGCAGTTTCACGGCTCGATTCTATCGCAGACATTGCGGATCTGTTTAGTCCGAGATAAGGTTGTCCGGGAACGCGGGAGAGGAAGGATAGACATGCGGATCGCAGTCGCGGGGGCGACCGGGAACATCGGGGCCCTCACCGTAGGAGCACTGGAGCGGGCCGGGCACGAGGTCGTGCGGATCAGCCGTTCGCTCGGCGTGGACCTGCTGACCGGTGCCGGGTTGGACGACGCCCTCGTCGGGGTGGAGGCGGTCGTCGACGTCACCAACGGCCCGGCGACCGACGAGGCGGAGGCCGTCGCGTTCTTCGGCACCACCACGCGGAACCTGCTCGCCGCCGGGGAGCGGGCCGGCGTGCGGCACCACGTGCTGCTGTCGATCGTCGGCATCCACCGGGTCGTCGGCAACGCGCACTACGCCGGCAAGCGGGAGCAGGAACGCCTGGTCGCCGAAGGTTCCGTGCCGTGGACGATCGTGCCCGCCACCCAGTTCCACGACTTCGCGGCGATGGTGACGACCTGGACCGAGCAGGACGGCGTGGCCACGATCGCGCCGCTGCTCGTGCAGCCGATCGCGCCCGCCGACGTGGCCGACGTGCTGGCCGAGCTGGTGGTGGGCCCGCCGCAGGGTCGTTACGCGGACCTGGCCGGCCCGGAGCCGCAGGACCTGGTCGACCTGGCCCGGCGCACCAACCAGGTGCTCGGGCGGGAGGTCGAGTTGGTGCCCACGTGGGGTTCGCTGTTCGGGCCGGAGATGGCCGGGAACGTGCTGCTGCCGGGTGAGGGTGCGCGGATCGCGCCGACCACGTTCGGGCAGTGGCTGGCGCAGCAGCGTTAGGGCGGGGTCAGAGGTCGAGGAGTTCGACGGTCACGGTCGCCACGTCGCCGACGTCGAGTTCCTCGGCCTTGCGGATTGCGCGCTTGACCGGCAGGACGTAGCTGCCGCGCGTGGCGTCCGGGAAGATCGACGTCTGCCACGTGCTGCCACCGATCTCCACCCGCACCCGCACCGAGCCGAAACCGCGCCGTGGGCCGGCGGCCAGCTCACGGATGTCCTCGGCGGTCTCGGTGGGCAGGGTGACGAACGTCCAGGTGTCCGCGCGGCGAGCGTCCCACGCCCAGAGCTCGGCTGCGAAGGCGATGATCACGGTCGGAGTGTCACACAGGGGTACGACAACCCCGCCCGCACGACCCACCGCGATCG
This sequence comes from uncultured Saccharothrix sp., assembly GCA_965995405.1. Taxonomy (GTDB): domain Bacteria; phylum Actinomycetota; class Actinomycetes; order Mycobacteriales; family Pseudonocardiaceae; genus Actinosynnema. Next base: position 14,561 of record CBHFOL010000040.1, on the reverse strand, counting down.
CCGATCTTCGACCGCTGACCGGCAGGCTCGCGCACGAGTCCCCGCCAGGGGGTCCCCTGCTTTCATTCGATCACAGGGGTACGACAATTCCGCCGGCCGAAGCTGAGAACCGACGGCCTCCGTCTCAGCGAGGACCGACCGGGCGTGGCCTCCGGCCCCGGAGCACCATCGTCCCAGGCGGATACGACAACCCCGGCTATGCTGGTGCGACACGTTCCACCGTCGATGGCTCCGGGTGCGCCGCCAAGCACCCGTTACCGATGATCCTGATGTCGCTGCGGGAGGACTGCTCCCGCGTCCGGTGAGCGCCGGGCGGACCGGTTCGATCAGGGTGCGCACCCGCGCGGACCTGCGTGCCGGCCGTCGCCGCCGATCCCACTCGTGCTGGGGGCACCTGATCGCCGCACCGCTGTGGCCGTTGTACGGCAACAACCTGGGCACGTTGCTGCGCACCTGCGATGCCGTCGGCGCGTGCCTGGCCGTGCCCCGGCTGCCCTGGGTGCCCGATGCGCTCGCGCGCGGCAACACGCTGCGCCACCGCACCTGCGTGCACTTCACCGGCAACCCGATCAACTGGCTGACCCGCCAACGAGAGGCGGGCGTGCGGGTGGTCGGCGTCGAGTTGGCCGAGGAATCGGTCCGGCTCGCCGACCTGCCCGCCGCCCGGGTCCCCACCGTCGCCGTGCTCGGGCACGAGCAGCACGGCATCCCGCCCGAGGCGCTCGACCTGCTGGACCAGGTCGTGGAGATCCCGATGGTCGGGCACGGCACCACGCTCAACGTCGCCGTCGCCGGATCCCTGGTGCTGTACCGGCTCGCCGGCCTGTTGTGACCACCGGCCCGGCCGGAAACCGCGCAGCCGCAGGCTGTTGGTGACGACCGGCATCGACGACAGCGACATCGCGGCCCCGCGCCACGGCCATGCCCAGGTCGGCGGCGGCCGGCGCGGGACCGTCGTCGACGCCGTCGCCGCCATCGCGACCCGGTGGCCCCGCGCCCGCAACTCCTCCACGGCGGCCACCTTGTCGGCCGGACGCACGCCGGCCGGCACGTCCGTGATACCCACCTCGTCGGCCCCGACCCCGGCGGCGCCCGGGCCGGGTCCGGTGAGCGGGGCCGGTCCGCAGACCCAGCCCGTGCAGCCGGGCGACAGCGTCGGCGGCGGACGGCCGCACCGGGGCGCGCACGGCGATCGCGCCCACCAGTCGGATGAACCGGTCGGCCGGTTCCGAAGTGAGCCGCACGGCATGGGGTCAGAGCAATTCGTCGTCCTCCAGCGCGGAGAGCCGGCGCAACAGGTCGGGCCGGTGCGCGAGCGGTTCCTCACGTTCAGGCCAGCGCAGCGAGTGGGAGTGGTCGCGGAGTTCGTAGGGGTACTCCGAGGTCGGGATGCCCTGCTCGGCCAGCGCGCACCAGATCTCCGCCAGCTGTTCGAGGCCCATCTCGTTCGAAGAGACCAGCGTCTCGATCAGGACCAAGAGCACTTTGTGGTTCGGAATTCTCGACGGCAGCCGCAGGAACAGCCGGAAATTGTGCCGGCCGTGCGGCGCGCCGGCGGCGTAGCTGAGACTGTGCAGGTGTCGCAGGCCATCCACCGGTCCGATGACCTCGTCGTTCACGAGGAGCTGAAGGACGTGGGAAGCGAGCTGTCCTCTCATCCGGCTGTCGATGGACTCGGCATGGCCGATGAAGTGGAGGAGGCGCTGGTACACGGCTGCCCGGTCCGCCCGTGGAGTCAGGTTGGCGTGGAACAGGGACGCGGCGACGAGGTCGGCGGCGACGGACGTGAGTTCGCCGTCCTCGTGGAGGTAGTGGGGGAGCAGCCGGGTGAACAGGCTCGTCGCACCACCCAGCGCGTTGGCCACCAGAACCATGTCGGGATCACCTGAGAACTCCGCCGACCGGAGGAAGCTCAGCGGGAATTCGTAGGTTTCCACCTCGTCCGTGACTTCCGGCGTGTGGGTCCATGCGGGGTCGAAGTGCGGCGGATGCGGATCGGTGGTCACCGCCACCGAACGCCCGGTGCGGCGATCGCCCAGCCTGGTGGCCGAGTGCCTCTGGGTAAGGCTGTTCCATTCGCCCGACCTCAGCTGGGACTGCCACAGCTGTACCGTCCGGGTCCATTCGGCCACGTGGTCGGCCGCATCCGGGTAGAGCTCGTGCGAGTACACCTCCGGACCAAAGAACATCAAGAGCAGCAACAGGTTCGCGCTGTACGTGGCGAGTTGCGCGGTCTGCGTCATGTCCACCGGACGGTAGGCGTGATAGGTCGAGTTGATCTGCTGCTGGTGCACCGCCCGGAACGCCACCAACAAGGCAGCGCGCGTCTCCGCGAGCTGTTCGTCCGGTGTGCCGGCCGCGAACTCCGCCAGGAAATCGACCGTCGTCGTGCGCACCGACAGGAGTGACCAGGACAGGAACGCCCGGAGTCCGGCGTCGTTGATCCGCGGGCCGCCGGGGAACATGCGCGTGCGCTCCAAGCGCGCCTCGGCCACCATGTCGGTCAGACAACGCCAGACCAGCCGGGCGACCAGGTACTCACCGAAAGTGGCATGCAGGAACTCGTACGTCCCGAGATCGACACCGTCCAGCGTCGTCCGCGCGCGGTGGATGTAGAAGAACCGGCCCAGCGCGTCCTTCGCCTCCCCGGCCAACCTCTGGTGCCCCGACGTGAAGCCCTGCTCCGAGCCCGTGGTGATCTGCAAAGCCACCAGGTCGTCGGCGAGTTGGTCGTCGGTGATCCACTGCGCTCCCCGGTTGAACATGCCGAACCCGACGACGGAGAGGATCATCAACTCCCGTTCCACCGCAGGATCGTCGTCGGTGATCCGACTGTCCCGCTTGGACACTTCCCGTCGGGCGAACCGGTGCAGCAGCCGCTCGTACAGCTCCGTCTGGCTCAACTTCGCCTGGCTGGAACCCAACGTGCCGCTCTCCGCTTCGTACACCGCGAGCATCAGCAGCAGCAACGGCTGGGAAGCGAGGTCGAGGTGGTTCTCGATGAACTCCAGGTCGAATCCGCCGGCCTGGTCCAGGTACTCCGCGTTGGTTTCGTTCCAGACGTCCACCCACTGCTCGACCTGGGCGATCTCGAACGGCTCCAACCGTACCGCGACCGTGCCACCAGGGATCCGCATCCGGTCGGCCACCGTGACCCGGCTGGTGACGATCACCGCGACGTGCCGCCCCTGGGTCTCTTCGACCTCCTGGAAGCGCTTGACCCGCAACAGGTAGTCGGACTTGCCGACCCCCGTGGCCTGGAGCAGTTCGTCAAAGCCGTCCAGCAGGACGACCAACAGCGACTCACCGGCCGCACGGGCGAAAACCGGCCACGACACCGACTCGTGGGTGGACAACCGGATCGCGTGCTCGATCTGCTCGTGGATGTCGGCGTCGGCCGGCACATCGCGCAGCGGCACCCGCACGGACACGAAGTCCGGCGACGGCAACCGGGCCGCCTGAACCTCGGTGAGCAACGACTTCCCTGCCCCCGGATGTCCCAGGACCACCAGCGGGTTTGCCCAGGCCCACGGCGTCGACAGGTACCCGAGCAGGAAGGCGTTGAAGTCCGTCCGGGCATCGACACCGCCCCAGAAGTCCTCGTCGTGGACCGGGGTCTGGGCGTTGACCTCCACCATCCTGAAGTAGGGGTCGATGTATGCCTCATCGACCATGGGCGCGTCGAGCCCCTCGGGCAACTCCGCTACGGCGACCAGCTTCCTGGACAGGATCGACCGGTTCGCCCGCACCACCCCTTGCAAGGCGGGATGAACCTGTTCGACGGGTTCCGCCCTGGCCAGCAAGGTTTGGACGGCCGTGTCGATGTCCTTCAGGCGATCACGTGTCGCGCGGTGGCCGGACAGGTTCAGCCAGATCGCGAACTCGGGGCACTCCGTGGCGAGCCGTTGCACGGCGACGTCGAACGCCCGCAGAGCAGCCGGGACGGCCCGCTCCAACGCACCGATGGCCTGAAGCTGTCGGGCCGGATCGAGGCCGTCCCACAGGCTCAGGCCCTTCAGGAACTCCAGGACGCTCTTGCCCAGCGTCCGGTAGAAGTGTCCGAGCTGCTCCTCCGCCTGGGCAGAGTCGACTTGCACGCCCAGCAGCGGAAGGTCGGTCTCCAGGATCGTGGTCGTCACGGCGGCCGGCGATTCGGCGTCGAACGCCCCTACAGCCAGGCCGACCTTCTCCTGGCCGGAAATCCGGGCGTCCTGGATGGGGAACGGAAGGTCCGCGTGCTCGACGGCCTCGAAATACGCCGTCACCATCAGGACGCCACGTGCCGCGTGCAGCCGCTGGATCCGGTCGAACTGGCCCATCCGACGGCGCTTGTCGATCCCCTTGCTCACCAGCTCGTTCGTCAGCCGGGTCAGCTCGCCCTTCGCGTCGAAGATCGACAGCAGATCCGACGCGAAGGGCGTGCCACCGAGGAGGAGCCAGCCGAACGCCTTGTCCAGCGCCGACACCAGCGGACTGTTGCCGGCACCCAGGATCTTGACCGCGTCCCGGTAGGTCAACCGTGTCACAGGCTCCTCCACAAACACTCACGGCCGCGCCGAGGACACCCTAGTGCCAGGTGACCGGCAGCTCCCGCACGTTGTAGAACACCGCATTCTCCTTGAACACCAACTGTTCCAGCGGAACCGCCGGCGCCAACGTGGGAATCCGGCGATACAGCGTCCCGAACACGACCTGCAACTCCACCCGGGCGAGTGACGCCCCCAGACACTGGTGGAGGCCGAAGCCGAAGGCGACGTGGTGCCGCGCCTTGCGCCGGACGTCGAGCGCGTCGGGGTCGGGAAAGACCGAACCGTCCCGGTTGGCCGTGCTCTTCACGACGATGATGCCGTCACCCGCACGGATCAGCCGGCCGCCGATCTCAAGATCCTCCAGCGCCACCCGGCGGGCCTCGGTATGCGTGACCGACAGGTAGCGAAGAAGCTCCTCCACGGCGTCTGCCACCAACGCCGGATCGTCCCGGACCGCCCCGAACTGGTCGGGGTGCGCCAACTGCGCGGCCGTGCCCAGCGCGATCATGGCGGCAGTCGTGTCGTGGCCGGCGACCAGCAGGAGCTGGCCGGTGGTGGCGATCTCACGCTTCGACAGCACACCGCTCCGGTACGGCCCGACCACCAGCTTGCTCAACAGGTCGTCGCCCGGCTCGGCGTCCTTCCGGTTCACCAACTCCTCCAGGTAGGCGTTCAGCTCTTCTCCGGCGGCGAGGGCCGGTGCGGGGTCGGCCTGGTCCATGACGAGCGTCCTGGCCACACCCTGGAAGAAGTCGCGGTCGCCATAGGGCACGCCGAGCAGCTCGCAGATCACCAGTGACGGCACCGGCAAGGCGAACGCCTCCAGCAGATCGACCGGATTCGGGCCGGCCAGCAGCTGGTCGGCCAGGTCGTCCACGATCCGCTGGATACGTGGCCGCAACGCCTCCATCCGCCGGACCGTGAAGTCGCCGGTCAGCAGTCGCCGTTGGGCGGTGTGCTCCGGCGGATCCATCTGCATCAACGTCTTCATGCGAGCGTCACGCGCCTTGCTCACCGCGTTGGTGTGCGGGAAGCCCGGTTGCGCCACATCGACACTGACCCGCGGATCGGCCAGCACCGCCCGCGCATCCGCGTGCCGGGTGACCAGCCACGCGGTGCTGCCGTCCCACAACTCGACCCGCGAAACCGGCTCCCGGTCGGCGCGCCTGGTCAACTCCGGCGCCGGCGCGAACGGACATCCGGTCGCACGCGCCATCGGAAACATCTCCGGCATGGTCTTCCCCTTGGATCGGTTCGAGTCGGTCACGAGCCCTGCCCCGCGACAGGTGGTTCCGGACGGTTGGCGGCACGGGCGGTCGCGATGCCGATCGCGCAGATCACGGCGAAGCCGAACAGCAGGTAGCGCGCCGAATCGAGCGCCACCGACCCGCCGAGGTTGACCAGGACTCCGGCCACCGCAGTGCCGAACGCGGTCGACAGCGTCGTCACGGTGGCCACCGCCGCAGCGGCCTGCTTCCCCTCCACCGGATCGGACATCGCGGCCACCGACAGGTGCGGATAGGCCACGCCGATACCGGAACCGGCGACGAACAGCGCCGGAATCCAGGCGACCACCAGCCATACCGGCGCGTCCTCCCGCTGGAGCAACCCCTGCACCAGCAGGCCGAGCGAGAGCAGCACCGGCCCGACGGCACGCAACCGCCGCACCGCACGCGCGGTGGCCGCCGAGGAACTCCAGATCTGGGCCACCGACCACCCCAGGGAGATGGCGGCGGCGAAGAATCCGGCCGCGAGCGGCGGCAGCCCGCCCAGTTGTTGGCCGAACAGCGGCAGGAACGACTCCACGGCCACCCCGAACGCCAGCAGCCCGAGCGTCAGGAAGATCCACTTCAGCGACGAGCCCGCCCGGTACGTCGCACCGGGGAACACCCGCAGCCGGCTGCGCCGCTCGTGGGCGACGAGTCCGACGACCAACAGCAGCGCCACCACCACACCGCCGACCTTCGCCGGCACTCCGGGCAGCACGCCCGCCACGCTGACGGCCATCGTGGCCGCCGTGACCAACACCAGTGACAGCACCGGAATCGGCGTCGGCACACCGCCGCGCTCGTCACGGGGCAGCGCACGGGGCACCAGCACACCGCACACCGCCGCCACGACCGCCATCACCCCGAACGCCAGCCGCCACGAGCCGAACTGGGCGAACAGCCCGCCCAACGCCGGGCCGGCGAAGTTCCCGACCCCGTACATGGCCGACATCAGCGCGTTGCCGCGCGTCCACAGCCGACGCGGCAGCGCCGACCGGATGACGGCGAACCCCAACCCCGACAACAACCCCGCGCCGAAACCCTGCACGCCACGACCGGCCAGCAGCGCCGGCATCACCGGACTCACCGCACACACCACCGAACCCGCCACGAACACGGCGAAGCCGATGAGATACGCCCCGACGTTCCCCCACCGGGCGAGGAAGCGCCCGACGAGCATCGTCGCGACCACCATCGCGACCAGGTAGACCGTCATGTTCCACGCGTAGAAGCGCTCACCGCCGAGGTCCGCCACCGCCGTCGGCAACAGGCTCGACGCCAGGTAGATGTTGACCGCGCCGACGAGCACTCCGCCGGCCAGCACAATTGCGGTCTTACCGTGCCGCGGTCCCAGCAATTCCCGCCAGGAAGGCGGGGTGGAATTCCGGTCGTCGCCGGTGCCGGTGTTCCCGGCGACCGGCCCGTCTTCGCTCACATTCATGCTCTCAAGCCTGTCGTTGAATCGACCCCGGAAGCTTTTGGTCGCCCGCGGCCTGCGATCCAGGACAGTCGGATACCCAACCCTCAACCCGGGTGTCAAGCCCCCACCTGCGGTCGACGCCCCTCGTGCCGCGTACACGTCCCCGGTCCGGGTGGAATTGCTTCGGGTAAGGAATAGGGCGATCGTTGCCGACCGGGAAATTGCGGTGATTGGCCGAAAGGGGCGTGCAGGGTCGATGGTGGGGTCGGAACCGGGTCGTCGAACGGAGTTCGATTGATCGGCGATGTTCATCCGATGGTGTCCCGGTTCAACGTCGCCGCCGGCTCGCCGGCGTCTACCTGATCCGGGACTGGAAGACGCCGCCGCCCCGCCCTGGTTGTAGGGGCCCGGCTGGTGGTCGACCCAGTACTGGGCGCGCCGGATGACCTCGCTCCGGGTGATCGGGCCGCCGCGATCGGACGCGGCGATCGCGGGCGAGGTGGCGAAGGAACCGGTGACGGGCACGCCCGCGAGCGCGAGCAGCTCGGCGACGGGTCAGCGGGTGCGGGCAGGCCGGGGTTCGGTGCGCAGGGAGTTCATCGGCACCTCGGGTGATGGCGGCGTTCCGCACGCGCGGAACGCCGGGTGTCAGGGACCGCTTCGGAACGTCAGGGGTGCCAGAGCACGTTCATCATCACCGGGAGTTCACGGCGGATGCCGTTGCGCGCGACGCACTCGATCCAGTGGCCGCAGTCGTACTCCACCATCCAGCTGTTGGAGATCCCGCTGCCCAGCAGGTGCTGGTGGAACTCGTAGGTCAGGCGGTGCGCCTGCGCTTCGAGCAGGTCGTCGTGCCGCGTTCCCGCGTACAGCACGGTGTGCACGCCGCTGAGGCCGCTCACCCGGTGCCACGGCATTCGCCCGGGAACAGGCGGTCGAGGACGACGTCCTGGACGAGGCCCTGGTCCGGCTGGTCGACCACTTCGCCGTCGTCGCCGGGCAGGCGATGGACGCGCTGCACCCCGGCGCGGCGGCCGATGCCCCGATGCCCGTGGAGGACGCCCGCGAATGGGTGGACGCCGAGTGGCGGTCGATGATGTCCCTGGTCGCGTTCACCGCCCGCCGGGGCTGGACGATCGCGACCGCGCGGCCGGCCGAGACCCTCCAGCGCCACCTCGACCAGGGCGGCCGGCACAGCGACGCGCTCGTGGTCCTCGACCACGTGCGGGACGCGGCCAGGTCCGCCGGGACAAGCCGGCCGAAGGCGCGGCCCGCTACCACCTGGGCGTGGCCTACCTGCGCCTGGGCCTGCACCAGGACGCGATGCACCACCACCGCCAGGCCCTGGAGGTCTGCCGGGAGGCCGGGGACAGCCTGGGCGAGGCGGGTGCGTTGAACAACCTGGGCAACCTCTACGAGCGGCTGGGCCGGTACGGGGAGGCCCTGGCGCACTACCGGGAGGCGCCGGCGCTGGCCGACGAGCTCCGGTTCACCAAGGGGCGTGCCGTCGTGCTGACGAACCTCGGGGTCGTCCACACCCGGCTCGGCGACCACGACCAGGCGCTGCGGGACCTGGAGGAGGCGCTGGACATCTTCGCCGACCCCGGCGGCACGGCGCGCGCCCTGGGCAACCTCGCGGAGGTGCACCGGCTCGGCGGGCGCACCGACGAGGCGCGCTACCGGCCCAGCGCCGCGCTGACGGCCCGGGCCGCGTGCCGGACGGCGTCGCCGAAGTAGCCCCGCCGCTTCCGGTCGGGCAAGGCGGCGCCGACGATGCCGACGCTACGCCCGGTCGGCGTCAGCACCGGGGTGGTGACGAAGTCCATGTCCAGCGGGATGGTGCTGCCCGGTCGGAGCAGCGGCACGTCCTCGGCCCGGGCGGGGCTGGCCGCCACGATCACGAGCTCGCTCTGGCAGCGGACGGTGAGCACGGCACTGGTCCTGGTGGCGGCGGCCAGGTCGTGCAGCGGGCGGCGGGCCGCCGTCAGCAGGCGGGGGTACGGCTCCCACGCCTGGCCGAGGCGGAACACGTGCGAGCCGACCCGGTACAGGCCCTCCGACCGCTCCACCACGCCCAGCGCCTCCAACTGCTGGAGCAATCGGTGCGCGGTGGTTTTGGGTATTCCGCAAGAGTGCGCGATCCACGTGAGCCCTACCCCATCCGAATGGCTCACCAATGCGTCCAACAGGGTGAACGCCCGGCTGAGCACGCCTCGTTCCGACTCCAACTGGTTCATGTCGCTTTGCACCCCCTAGGTGTGCCATTGAACCGGAAGTCTCTTTCCGGTCCGCTGAGCGGAACAGGTGATTCTGCGGGTTGTTTTCCGGTAACAGACTGTGGGCATGACCAATTTCGGGAAAAGAGTCGTCGCCGTCACCGCGGTAGCCGCAGCCGTTCTGCTGGTCGCACCCGCCGCATACGCCGACGATGATCCGGTCGAGACCGAGAGTTACTCGGCGGCGGCCGATTCGTCACCCCAACGAGTGGCGGGTGACTTCAACGGGGACGGCACCACGGAGGTCGCGGTCTGGCGGCCGAGTGACGGCGTCTGGTACGTCCGGGGTCTGTTCAGCATCCAGTGGGGCCAGGGCGGCGACATCCCGGTCGCGGCCGATTACAACGGCGACAACATCACCGACATCGCGGTCTGGCGGCCCAGCAACGGCACCTGGTACGTCCGCAACATCGCCACCGTGCAATGGGGTTCGGGCGAGGACGTGCCGGTCGTCGGGGACTACAACGGCGACAACCAGGCCGACTTCGCGGTCTGGCGGCCGAGTAACGGCACCTGGTACGTGCGCAACATTGCAACAGTGCAGTGGGGCGTGGGCGGAGACATCCCGGTAGTCGGCGACTACAACGGCGACAACCGGGCCGACTACACGGTCTGGCGGCCGAGCAATGGCACCTGGTACGTGCGCAACATTGCAACGGTCCAGTGGGGTGTCGGCGGTGACATCCCGGTCACCGGCGATTTCAACGGCGACAACCGCTCGGATTTCACCGTGTGGCGGCCGAGTAGCGGTGTCTGGTACGTGCGGGACATTGCAACAGTGCAGTGGGGTGTCGGCGGCGACGTTCCGGTCTCCGGTGATTTCAACGGCGACAACCGGACCGATTTCACGGTGTGGCGGCCCAGTGACGGCCTCTGGTACGCGCGTGGCCTGTTCACCGTCCAGTGGGGTGTGGGAGGGGACATCCCGGTGTAAATGACGTCTGCCGGCCCACGGCGGTGGACATGCGAACGAACCTCGGTGCGGGATCGCGATGGCGGCGGTCCCGCACCGAGGTCGTCTTCGCCCGCGTGATTCCCGTCAGGTGGGAAGGGGAACAACCGGGCCACGCGCCGGTTGCCACTTGTCGACGGAGTTTCGCGGAAAGGGGTGTCCGGTGAGCGGTGCGGTGCGGGATCAGGTGGAGCGGACCGGGTTCAGCGAGGAGTGGCAGGCTTGGAAGGAGGGCCGGGAGCGGAGCCTGGCGGAGCCGTACGGCTGGCTGGCGCTGGTCTCGCTGGACTGGCTGGAGGACACGCCCCGCGGCTACCCCGGGCTGCCCGGGCTGTGGTGGCAGGACGCGGACGCGGCGCACTTCGACCCGCAGGGCGCGGACGTCACCCACGAGGGTGCCCCGATCACCGGGCCGCACCGGTTCGAACTGGTCAAGAGCGGGCCGGGGGCGCGGGTGGTGGCCGGTGACGTGGAGATCGAGGTGGCCCGCCGGGGCGGCTACCTGATCCGGGTGCACGACCCGAAGGCGCCCGTGCTGCGGGCGTTCCACGGCGTTCCCGGCTACGACCCGGCACCGGAGTGGGTGCTGACCGGCACGTTCGAGCCGTTCGACGAGCCCCGGCCGACGACCGTGGGCGCGGTGGTCGAGGGGCTGAGCCACGTCTACACCGCGCCCGGCGTGGTGCGGTTCCGGCACGGGGCCGACGAGCACGTGCTGACCGCGTTCAACGGCGTGAACGGCGGGCTGAGCATCCTGTTCACCGACGCCACCAGCGGGGTCACCACGTACGCGGCGAACCGGTCGCTGCCGGTGCCCGCGCCGGACGCCGACGGCACCGTGGTGCTCGACTTCAACCGCGCGGTGAACCTGCCGTGCGCCTTCACCGACTTCGCCACCTGCCCGCTGCCGCCGGAGGGCAACCGGCTGCCGTTCGCCGTCGAGGCGGGGGAGAAGACGCCGTACGAGCGGGTCTGACCACTCCGCCGTGCGCTCCGACCCGGGGCGCACGGCGGGCTTGTGGGAGGTGTCAGCGGCAGGCGACCCACTGTTCGTTCTGCTTGACCAGCTTGATGGTGCGGTCCGGGCCGAGGAGCGCGACGGGGAGCGGGGCCTCCATGGCGTCCACGCCGTTGCGCGCCCGGGGTGACAGGTCGTCCGGCATACCCTCCACGTCGACCTCCAGCTCACCGGTCGCCGTGGTGTCGGTCTTGGCCTTGACGCCTTTGTCGGTGATCCGGTAGCGGACGTCGGCCAGCCTCGGGTCGAGTTCGGACAGTTCGGTCTTCTTCGCGGCGAACGTCCGGGACTCGCGCCACTCGTCCGGGCAGACGAGTCGGCGCACCGCCTCGTCGTCGCGGTCGTCGGCGGCCTTGGCGAGGGCGGCCAGGGCGGATTCCGGTCCGTTCGGCTGCGCGGTGCCGCAGGCCGGGACGAGCAGAACGACGAGGGCGGCCAGGGTCACCCCCGGTGTGCGGTGCGTCATCGGCCCGATGCTAGCGACGGCCCGGAGCGGCTGGGACCGTAACGTTCCGGTGGTCTTCGGCGAGCCCGACCGGTAGGCGAAGCCGTTGACCGGCACCGGATCCGGTCGGTGCGGTGGCCCCCGGCATCTTCCGGCGGAAAACCCCGCTCCGGTCGCAACCGGCGATGCCCTCGTTGCGTCCCAGGGTTTGTGGCAACCTTGCCACCCCCAGGACGAGCGAGCGCGGAGAACTGTGACATGCCGGCTGACAGAGCACCCGGACCGGACCGGTCCACGATCGCGAGACTCGCCCTTGCCGCCGTTCTCCTGTCGGCCACAGGCTGTTCCGCCACCGTGTCGGGCACGGGTGCGGCCGGCACCGCCGCGACCACCACGAGCAAGGCCGAACCCGAGCGGACCACCGAGTCCGAGCCGGCTCCCGAGTCGACCCGCGTGCCGACCACCGACTCGAAGCGCACCGTGGTGTCGTTGCCGCCGATCGACGAGTCCGCGCCGACCCAGTACTGCGACACCCCGTTCACCGGAGCCCTCGGCAAGCCGATGCTGGCCGCCGTGGTCGAGACCCCGTCCGGTCGCCTGACCTGCGACCAGGCCGGTGCGATCCTGGTCGACTACTACACCGAGCGGCACGACCCGATCGCCGGCCGGCCGCCGCTGATGATCGGCCCGATGACGTGCAACCAGGTGCCGGAACCGGCGCTGCCGCAGGTCGTGTGCGCGGACGGGGACAACCTCATCTACTCGATGTGGCCCCAGACCTGACCCCAGGAGTGTCCACAGAGGACGGATGCGGGCGCGGTGCGGACACCGGCCCGGGATCGCCGCGACGGGGGTCGGATCCGTCGCGGCGATCCCATTTCACGTCATGGCGGTGATCGAACGCCCGTCCGCCGAGAACGTGAGGTGCGTGCGCCACATGACGTGGACGCGGTGGTCGGACCACAGCGCGGTCACCGGGACGATGCGGAAGAACGCCCGGTTCTGCTGCTCCGCCGGCGTCTTGACGTGGTCGTAGAGCTTGGAGTCCGCCAGCCACGGGAATTGCTCCCGGCTCACCCGCACGGCCAGCGCCACCTCCTCCGGGTCGGTGACCAATTCCGCCCGGCCCTTCACCTGGACCGAGCGGACCTGGTCGCGGGCCGCGTACCCGGCGGTCGGCAGGTGCGAGACCACGTAGGACACCGCGGGCTCGCACAGCATCTCGTCGTACTTGCGGTTGTGCGCGAGCGTGTGCAGGTAGACGACCAGGCCGTCGGCGGCGATGTGCATGTGCGAGGCCGACGGGAGGCCGGTCTCGTCCAGCGTGGCCAGCGCCGCGACCTCCTCGGCCGCCAGCAGCGCCGCCACCTCCCGCTCCACGTCGGCGAGCGGGGGCGCGGTGACTGTCATGACCCGACCACCTCCTCGAAGTCGTAGCCCAGGTCCTCCAGGACGACCCGCGCGCCCGCCCGCGCCCCGCCCGTCACGCCCTGGCCGGGGTGCGTGGACGGCCCCACCAGGTAGAAGCCGGTCGCGGGCAGCCGGTAGCCCATGTTGGGCAGCGGCCGGTAGCCGAGGAACTGGAACAGCTGGCAGCCGACGTGGCCCGGGTCGCCGCCCGGCCACGCGGCGTTGAACCGGGCCGTGTCCACCGGGCTGTGCACGACCCGCCCCAGGACCTTGTCCGGGCCCATGTTGGTGGTCTGCGCGCAGAACGTCTCGAAGACGCGGTCGAACACCTCCTCCTTGCGGCTGTCCCAGTCGCCCTCGGCCAGCTCGGTGGGTGCGTAGCTGAGCAGGTAGAGCGTGTGCTGCCCGGCCGGTGCCCGGGTGGCGTCCCAGGCGCTGGGCACCCCGATGGTGGGGATGGCGTGCACCGGCTCGCCGTACTTCAGCCGGTCGAACACCCGCAGCAGGTCCGGCAGCGGCAGCGCGACCTCCTGGAACCCGGCCGACGCTGACGGCTCGCCCACGGTGAACCGGGGTGCCTCGCTGAGCGCCAGGTGCCCCGCCAGCAGGCCGAACGCGGCGGGCTTGAGGCGCTCCACCTTGCGCCGCCACTCCGGGCCGAACCGGTCGCGGGTCATCCCGGGCAGCTGCTTGATGTTGAGGTCGGCGACCACCGCGCGGTTGGCGTGCAGCCGTTCGCCGGACGCCAGCTCCACGCCGGTCACCCGGTCGTCGTCGAACAGGAACTCCCGGACCGGCGCGCCGGTGCGGACCACGCCGCCGTGCTCGGTGAGCGAGGCCACCAGCGCCTTGGTCAGCGCGCCCGACCCGGTCTCCGCGTAGGCCATGCCGTACCGGTGGATGAACGGCACCATCATCAGCAGGAACGCGCCCGTGCCGCCCTCCTCCGGGGCGATCAGCAGCTCGGACACCCAGCGGGCGAGCCCGGCGACGACCTTGGGGTGCTCGAACCACTCGCGGCACACGTCCAGGTAGCTCATCATGAGCACCCGCAGCGCCTCCTGGCCCACCTCGCTCGCGTCCAGCCCCGCCAGCAGCGCGCCCATCGGCGCGGGCGGCGCGAAGAACGCGGGCAGCAGCAGGTCCAGCAGCGGATCGGCGAACTCGTGGAACCGCAGGTAGTTCTCCGCGTCGACCGGGCTGATCAGCTGCAAGGATAAGAACTCGCCACAGAGTACACAGA
>CBHFOL010000039.1:0-34902 GCA_965995405.1 uncultured Saccharothrix sp. | reverse complement strand
CAGTCGTGGAACGACACGTCCACGGTCGCCTCGGTCGGCCCGTACAGGTTGACCAGCCGGGCGTCCCCGGCGATCCGGGAGAACCTCGCCACGAGGTCCGGGGTGAGCGCCTCGCCGCTGGAGAACACCCGCCGCAGCGACCGGCCCAGTTCGGGCCGTGCCGACCACTCGTCCAGGAACGGTCCGAACATCGACGGTACGAAGTGCACGACCGTCACGCCGTGGCGGGCGATGAACTCCAGGACCTCTCGCGGGTCCTTCTCCGCGCCCGGCGGCAGCAACGCGACCCGTGCGCCGCCGAACGACCACCAGAACAGCTCCCACACGGACACGTCGAACGACACGGGGGTCTTCTGGAGCAGCACGTCGTCCGGGCCGATCGGGTAGCGGTGCTGCATCCATGCCAGCCGGTTGACCACCGACCGGTGTTCGACCTGGACGCCCTTGGGGTGCCCCGTCGAGCCGGAGGTGTAGATGACGTAGGCCAGCGACCGCTCGTCGGCCGGAGTGGTCTCGACAGCGTTGCTTCCGGGCTTGCTTCCGGGCTTGCTGCCGGGCTTGATGCCGTTGGCGTCGATCAGCGCCTTCGCGCCGCTGTCGACCAGCATGAAGTCCAGCCGTTCGGCCGGATAGCCGGGGTCGAGCGGCACGTAGGCGCCACCCGCCTTCAGCACGCCCAGCAGCGCGGCGATCAACTCCGGGCCCCGGTCGAGCCGCACGGCCACCCGGTCGTCGCGGCCGACACCGTGTCGACGCAGCTCCTCGGCGATCGCGGCGGCTCGCGCGTCCAGCTCGGCGTAGGTCACGTCCGGACCGACGAGGGCCAGTCGGTCGGGTGTTTGTGCGACTTGGCGTTCGAACCGCTCGTGCACCGTGCCACGGCCCCGCGCGGGCGACGGCCGGCCCACCAGGCGGGCGCGTTCGGCGGCCGACAGCATCGGGATCGCCGTTATGGGCGGCTCACCTGAGTCGAGCCCGTGATCCAGGAGCGCCAATACGTGTCGGGCGGTCGCCTCGATCGGGAAGTCGGCGTCGAAGACGTCGGCCGCGTACTCCAGGTCCACCACGATGTGGCCGGTGTCGTCGAATTCGGTCAGCACGACGGCCAGCGCGTCACGGTCGTGCGCGTGGCCCTGCCCCGCGGTGTCGCGGTGCACCCCGGGGATCGGGGGCCGGCGTGGGTAGTGCATGTACGACACGGTCACGTCGAACAGTTGACGCGGGCCGGCCTCGCCGGTCGGGAGGCCGCGCAGCAGGTCGCCCAGCGACAGGCGTTCCCGGCGCTTGAGCCCGTACGTGCGGGTGCGGACCTCCGTGGCGAGTTCGCGCAACGAGGACTTTCCGGACACGTGCAGCGCCAACGGCATCGTGGTGGCGAACTGGCCCACGGTCCGCTTCTCGCGCACCGTCCGCCGGTTGAGCGCCGGAATGCCCAGCACGACCTCGTCGCAGTCGAGCACCCGCGACAGGTAGGCGGCGAACGCGGCGGTGACCACCGTGAACGGCGAGTGCCCGCCCTCGCGCATCCGGGCGACCAGGCGTTCGGCCAGTTGGAAGCGGTGCCGTGCGAACCGGCGTGGCCCGACGGCCTTGCGCGGGAACAGCGCGGGTTCGACGCCGGCGAGCGACTCGCGGTGGAAGTCCCGGTCGCGTTCGAAGTTCGGTGACGTCCGGTACTCGGCGTCCCGCTCCACGAACTCCCGGAACGACGGCCTGGTCGGGTCCGTCGGCGTGCCGGTGCGCACCACGTGGTCGTAGTCCGCGACGACCTGCGCGACGACCTCGTGCAGTGCCCACCCGTCGGCGACGATGTGGTGCGCCGCGATGCACAGGTGCACGGCGTCGTCGCCCTCCCTGAGGAGCGCGGCACGCACCATCGGCGACCGGCGGAGCGGGAACGGCCGCTGGAACATTCCGTCGATCCACGCCTCGCACTCGGCTCGTCCGGGCAGGTCGGCGAGCTCCGTGACCACCGGTTCCGGGTGGAACCACTGGTGCGGCACGCCGTCGTGCTCGTCGAAGCGCAGTCGCAGGGCGTCGTTGCGGCTCAGCGCCCGCTGGAGGCACGCGGCGAGCACGGTCGGGTCGACCACGCCTGCCAGCCGGTCGAGCGCGACGGAGGTGTACTGGGCGGAGTCCGGCAGATGCGATCCCGCTGCCCAGATGTCCCGTTGGGACGCGGTGAGTCCGAACGCGGTTGGGTCCACGGCTGGGATGTGTAGTGCCGTCCGGATGTTCGGTGTCGTGCTATCGACACCGAACGACAACGTGGGAACAATGGCCCGGTCCTCTGGGGGAGGTGGGCTTTGCCGCGTCGGGAACGACCATTGGACGACGGCGACGACGCTCTGCTGCGGTTCGCGGCGGAGTTGCGCGCGGTGCGTGAGCGGGCTGGGTCACCGCCGTATCGGGAACTCGCCAGGCGTGCGCACTACTCCGCCGGGACGCTGTCCGACGCGGCCGGAGGGCGCAAGCTGCCCAGCCTTTCGGTGACGCTCGGGTACGTCCGCGCGTGCGGCGGCGACGTGGCCGAGTGGGAGCGGCGGTGGCACGAGCTGGCCGCGGCGACGCCTGGCGGCACCGACACCGCCGACTCGCCGTATGCCGGGCTGGCCGCGTACGGGGAGACCGACAGCGGGCGGTTCTTCGGGCGGGAAGGGCTGGTCCGTGCGGTGTTGGACCGGCTCGGCGGGCGTCGGCTGCTGGCGGTGTTCGGGGTGTCCGGGGCGGGGAAGTCGTCGTTGCTGCGGGCCGGGGTGCTGCCCAGGTGGGGCGGGCCGGCGGTGTTGCTCACGCCGGGTGCGGATCCGTTGTGGGAGACCGCGTCTCATCTCGTGCAGCTGACCGGGCGTAATCACGAGGAGCTGTTGCGGCTGTTGGCAGACGATCCTCGGGCGTTGTCCGGGATCGTCGCCGAGGCGCTGGACGACCTGCCGGGTGAAGCGGAACTGTTGCTGGTGGTGGACCAGTTCGAGGAGGTCTTCACGCTGTGCGGTGACGCGGCGCGGCGGGCGGCGTTCATCGAGGCGTTGCTGTGTGCCACGGAGGGTGACAGTCGGTGCCGGGTGGTGCTCGGTGTGCGGGCGGATTTCTACCACCACTGCGTCGGGGATCCACGGCTGGCCGAGGCGTTCGCGGATGGGCACGTGACCGTCGGGCCGATGACCGGTGACGAGTTGTCGCAGGCGATCACCAGACCGGCTGTGGGGGTTGGTGGGACGGTCGAGGGTGCTTTGCTGGCCCGGATCGTCTCGGATGCCACCGGCCAGTCCGGGATGTTGCCGTTGGTGTCACACGCGTTGCTGGAGACTTGGCGTCGGCGGCGTGGGAATGCTCTGACGTTGGCCGGGTACGAGGCGGCGGGGGGTATCCGGGGCGCGGTCGCGCAGACCGCCGAACGTGCTTATACCGGGCTTGACGCCGATCGGCAGCGGCAGGCTCGGCAGTTGTTGCTTCGGTTGACCACGCTGGGTGAGGGCGTGGAGGACTCCAAGCGGCGGGTTCGGCGGGATGAACTGGGTGACGACCTGGATGTCGTGCTCGACACGTTGGTCGGTGCTCGGTTGTTGACCGTGGACCGGGACACGGTCGAGATCGCGCACGAGGCGTTGCTGCGGAATTGGCCTCGGCTGCGGGGGTGGTTGGCGGAGGACCGTGACGATCTCCGGGTGCACCACCAGTTGACGGAGGCAACGGCGGCGTGGGAGGCCGTTGGGCGTGATCCGGGCGCTCTGTATCGGGGTGTGCGGCTTGCGGTGGCCGCCGAGTGGGCGCAGCGGCGGCCGGAGGGCCTGACCGGCCGTGAGAGGGCTTTTCTGGATACCAGTTCCAGCACCGAGCGGCGTGACCATGCTTTGCACACGCGGCGCAATCGGCAGTTGCGTGTCCTGACCGCTGCCTTGTCTGTGCTGCTTTTGGTTGCGGTGGCGATCACTGTTGTGGTTGTCCGGCAGGGGCAGGAGGTGTTGTTGCAGGGGCGGATCGCCGAGTCGCAGCGGTTGGCCGCCGAGGCGGAGGCGTTGGTCGGGCGTGATGTGCCTACGGCGTTGCGGAAGAGCTTGGAGGCGTACGGCAGCCATCCGACTGTGGAGGCTCGTAGCGCGGTGCTCAGTCTTGCTTCACGGCATGACTACGACGCGGTGCTGCCCGCGCCGTTCGACGTGTCCGCCGAACAGGCGTTCACGCCGGACAGCAGGCTGTTGGCCGCGCCGGGAAAGCCCGGACACGTCGAGTTGTGGGACGTGGGACGACGGGAGCGGGTGGGGGAGGTTACCGGCGATTTCGGCCAGGTGCTCACGTTGGCGTTCAGCGGGGACGGCGGGCGGCTCGTTCTCGGGGACGACCACGGGGTGATCGTGGTGTGGGACATGGCCGGGCGGTCTGTGGTGGCGCGGGGGAGTGCCGGTGGTGACGTGCGTCGGGTGCGGGTCAGTCCGGATGGTCGGGTGATCGCCACCAGCGGCGGGGGTGGGGTGCGGCTGTGGTCGTCGGACGGGGTCGCGCCGTTGGCGGTTCTGGGTCGTGGGGGTGATGTGGAGTTCACCCGGGACGGGCGGGTGGTGTTCGTCGATGATCTGGGCCGGGTGGCGTTCTGGCAGGCGGGGGCGGTGGTCGGCGTGATCGAGGCCGGCTCGCCCAAGGCGTTGGCGATCAGTCGGGACGGTCGCCTGGTCGCCACGGCCGGGACCGGTCGGGTGGTGGGTCTGTGGGATGTTGCGACCGGGCGGCATGTCGCTGATCTGGGGCATGTGGACAGTGTGGTCAGCGTGACGTTCGACCCGGCTGGTGAGCGGTTGGTGTCGGTGGATGTCGGTGGCGACGTGTTCGTGTGGGACGTGCGGCTGCGGGCGCGGCTCGGGCAGTTGGTGCGCAGTGAGAACCACAAGGTGGTCGGGGCGGTGTTCAGCCCGGACGGCCGGTACCTGGTGGGCAGTAGCCGGGGTGGCAGCACGTTGTTGTGGGATCGTGCGCGGTTGCCGTTCCTTGGTCACGTCGACACGGTCAGCGGGGTCGCGTTCCAGCCTGACGGCCGGACGCTGGTCAGCAGCGGTGCGGATGGTGCGCTTATCCGGTGGGATCGCGAGACTCGCACGCCGTTGGCCGTGACGGCGGGGTCGGGAACGGCGTCGCTGGACACCCGTGGCCCGGTGATCAGTCCGGACGGGCGGTTGATCGCCACCGCGCATGGTGGCGAGATCGTGTTGCGGGATGCGGTCACGTTGGCGGCCACTGTTGTGGTGATCGGGGCGGGGGAGGGGCGTTCCGTGGAGAAGATGGTGTTCAGCCCGGACTCGCGGAACCTGGTGATGATCGTGGACGGCCGCGTCATCCGGTTTTTGGAGTTGGAGACCGGTGCGCACCGCGATGTGGACGTGGAGCCGGCCCTGGACATCGACTACCGGCCAGATGGGGCGGTGTTGGCGATCGGGACTGCCAGCGGGAAAGTGCTGCTGTGGAGCGCTTCGGGGGAGCGGCTGGGGGAGTTGGCGGTTGACGACGGTCAGGTGAACACCGTCGAGTACAGCCCTGACGGGACCCGGTTGGCCGCCGCTGCTTATCGCGAAGGGACTGGGCGGGTGGTGATCTGGGACGCTGTTTCGGGTGAGCGCACCGGGGAGCTGACCGATCCGACGGCGCAGTTCGGGTTTCTGGCATTCAGTCCGAACGGCAGGTTGCTCGCCTCGTTGGGGCATAACGACACGGTGGCGCTCTGGGACGTTTCGACGGGCGCTCGGTGGGCCACTCTTACCGGTCACACGGCTACTGTGACCGATCTTGCGTGGAGTCCGGAGGGCGATGTGCTGGCGAGCGTGGGTCGGGATCAGACGATCACTACCTGGACCACCGACAGCGATGCCGCGATAGGCGCCCTTTGCGGCGACTTGGCGGTGGACTTCAGGGGGACCGTTCCCCGGCCTTCTCTGTGCGGGGCCTGAACGACAGGCTTTCGTCGCCCCGGGTTGTTCGGCGTCGGGGGGTGCGGGCCGAACGACATCCCGCGAACATCGGGCTCTACCTGGGCATACGGTCCCGGTGCGACGCTCGGCTCCCCGATCTGAACGGAGCTGGAGCGATGGCAACCGAGCACGGGCTTACCGCGATTCCCACCGGGCGGGAGTGTCCGTTCGACCCGCCCGGGGAACTGGGGCGATTGCGTGCCGAGCGGCCCGTCGCGCCGTTCACGTTCCCCGACGGGCACCAAGGGTGGATCGCCACGGGGCACGCGGCGGTCCGGACGGTGCTCACCGATCCCCGGTTCAGCCACCGGGCGGATCTGGTGCGGCCCACGTTGGCGATGGACCGGGTCGAGATTCCCGAGGTGTTGCCGGGGATGTTCACCCGGCTCGATCCGCCGGAGCACACCAAGTACCGCAAGCTGCTGAGTCCCGAGTTCACGCCGCGACGGCTTGCGGCGCTGGTGCCGCGGATCGAGCAGATCGCGGAAGAGCACCTGGAGGCGATGGTCGACCACGGGTCGCCGGTTGATCTTGTGCGGGCCTTCGCGTTGCCGCTGCCGTCGCTGGTGATGTGCGAGATGCTCGGGTTGCCCTACTCCGAGCACGAACGCTTCCAGCACGACTCCGAAGTCCTCTTCGACCTGTCCGCCTCGGAGGAGGACACCGTCGCTGCCTGGACGTCGATGCTGGAGTTTCTCACCGGAGCGATCAAAGACAAGCGGGACCACCCGACGGACGATCTGCTCGGGCGGCTGGTCGCCGACGGGAGTTGCACGGACGGCGAACTGGTCACCGTCGCCATGATCCTGCTGATGGCGGGACATGAGACCACGTCGAATACCATTGCGTTGGGAACGTTTGCGCTCTTGGAGCACCCGGAGCAGCGGGCCGCGCTACTCGCCGATCCGGACACGGCGATCGAAGAACTGCTGCGCTACCTCACGGTCAGCCACATCGGGCCGGTGCGCACCGCGCTCGAAGACGTCGAGTTGGGCGGCCGGCTGGTCAAGGCCGGGCAGTCCGTCACGATGTCGCTCGCCGCGGCCAACCGCGATCCGATCCGCTACGACCGGCCCGACGAGCTCGACCTCACCCGCAACGCGACGGGGCACCTCGCGTTCGGCGGCGGTGTGCACCTGTGCACCGGGCTGCAACTGGCCCGCATCGAGCTGCGCACGGCGTTCACCGCGCTGTTCCGTCGATTCCCGGATCTGCGGCTGGCGGTGCCTGCCGGTGAGATCCCCTTGCGCACCACCATGGTCGTCTACGGGGTGCATGAGCTGCCGGTGGCCTGGGCATGACCTCGGTGCTGGGCGCGTTGGCCGTCCATGGCGGAGTTCCGGTGCGCACCCGCCCGTTCCCGGTCGCGACGGACGCGGCCGGGCGGACCTTCGGCCCCGAGGAACGTGCCGCTGTGGACGCCGTGTTGACAGACGGGCGGCTCAACTCGGTCGGCGGCACCCAGGTCGCCGAGCTGGAGACCGCGATGGCCCGACTGAACGGTGTCGCACATGCGGTGGCGTGCAGTTCCGGTACTGCGGCACTTCACATGGCGATCGGGGCGCTCGACCCCGACCCGGGCGACGAGGTGATCACCACGCCGGTCACCGACTTCGGGACGATCATCGCGATCCTGGCGCAGAACGCGGTGCCGGTGTTCGCCGACGTCGACCCGGTCACCGGCAACCTGGACCCGGACTCGGTGCGCCGATGCCTGTCCGACCGCACGCGGGCGATCGTGGCCGTTCACCTGCTCGGCGCGCCTGCGCCGGTGTCGGAGCTGACGGGGTTCGGCGTGCCGGTGGTGGAGGACTGCGCCCAGGCGATGCTCACCGAGACTGCCGCCGGTCGGGCCGGCACGGTCGGTGCGATCGGGTGTTTCAGTCTCCAGCAGTACAAGCACATCACGTGCGGTGATGGTGGGCTGGCCATCACGTCCGATCCCGGGATCGCCCGGAGGTTGCGGTTGTTCGGGGACAAGGGTCGGCCGCGCGACTCTGCCGCACGTGAGCACCTGTCGTTCGGCATGAACTACCGGATGACGGAGTTGCAGGGAGCGGTCGCACGTGTGCAGCTCGACCGGCTGCGCGGTGTCGTGGCGCGTCGTCGGACGTTGGCGCATCGGCTCATCGAGGCGTTGGGAGACCTGCCGGGGGTGGGGCTGCCCGACGAACGCGGTCACAGCTTCTGGTCGTTCCCGCTGATTGTGGCGGGCGGGAACCGGCGATGGGCACAAGCGTTGCGGGCGGAGGGAATTCCTGCCGTGGGCGGGCTGTTCGAGCGGCCGGTCTACCGGACCGCCGTGCTGGCGTCCGGGCGGATCTACGGCAACTCCCGGTTCCCGCTGTGCAGCCCGCCCGCGCGGCACGACTGGAGCTACCCGTCCGGGCTGTGCCCGGCCGCCGAACACCTGCTCGCCGAGACCCAGCTCGTCCTCTTCTGGAACGAGAACTACACCTACGAGGACGTCCACGACATCGCGACGGCCGTGCGCAAGGTGCACGCCGCATTTTCCTGAGGAGAACCATGTCCGCGTACATCCTGTTCCTCAGCGCGCCCGCCTACGGCCACGTCTACCCGATGCTGACGATCGCCGAAGCGCTTGCCCGGCGCGGGCATCGTGTCGGCTACGCCGTTACCGAGCAGTTCGCGGCCGACGTCGAACGGTCCGGGCTGGAGCTGTTGCGGTACAACGACGAGCTGTCCGCGATCCCGGCCGCGTTGGGGCCGCGTGCCGACACGGCGGAGGTCGTGGTGGCGTGTATGAAGTTCTACCTCGAAGGGCTGCGTCAGGTGTCCGATGTGGAGGGTCTGGTCGACACGCGGCCGGACCTGATCGTGTTCGACCCGATGATGTACGGGGCGGCGGCCGTGTTGGGGCGGAAGTGGGGCGTGCCAACGGTGTTGACCCATCCGAACCTGGCGTTCAACGACACGTACGACTGGCCCGCGTTGCGTCGCCGTGAGCTGTTGGTGGGGGAGCGGGCTGTGGCGGCGGAGGAGATCGAGGCCGGTCTTGTCGAGCTGTTCACCGAGCACGGGATCGACGAGCGTGAGCTGAACGAGGCGTCCGACCTCGCGTTGGTGTTCGTGCCGCGTGAGTTCCAGCCTCGTGCGGAGTCGTTCGGTGACAACTATGTGTTTGTCGGGCCGTGTGTCGACGGAACGGTGTTCGGCGGCACGTGGGAGCCGCCGGCGGACGAGAAGCCGGTGCTGTTCATCTCGCTGGGCACCGTGCACAACCAGCGGCCGGACTTCGTGCGGCTGTTCGCCAAGGCGTTCGGCGACCTGGACTGGCACGTCGTGTTCACCCTCGGCGTGCCCGAGCACAGCGGTGACATCGGTGACCTGCCCGCGAACTTCGAGGTGCACCCGTGGGTTCCGCAACTCGCGGTGCTCGAACACGCCACCGTCTTTCTGTCCAACGGCGGCCTCGGTGGGGTGATGTCCGCGCTGAGCCACGGCACGCCGCTGCTCCTGGCCCCCGAGGTCGCCGAACAGGACATGGACGCGCAACGCGTGGCGGAGCTGGGCCTCGGTCGGATCGTGGACCTGGAGGGGATCGCGGCGGAGGACCTGCGGCAGGCCGTGCTGGACCTCGCGGCGGACCGGGAGATCGCCGCGAACGTCAGCCGGATGAGGAGCCATGTCCGGGATGCCGGCGGCACGGCCCGTGCGGCGGACGAGATCGAGGCCCGGCTTCGGTAGCGGGGTGTGTTGTTCGGGGGATGGGCTTCGACACCACCGGGTGCTTTCACCGGGACGCAACGCCGGGACACGATGGCCGGTGTGCCCGAACCGGGCCTGGTGTCGAAAGGGAGTGCACGAATGACCGGAGTCCCGTCAGCCCCTCTTACCGGAGCCGAGTACATCGAAAGCCTGCGTGACGGGCGGGAGATATGGCTCGACGGCGAGCAGGTTTCCGACGTCACGACCCATCCGGCGTTCCGGAACCCGGTGCGGATGGTCGCGCGGCTGTACGACTCGCTGCACGATTCGCGAGCCGCACGACCCCTCACGGTCGAGACGGACACGGGCAGCGGCGGGCGTACGCACTCCTTCTTCCGGGCGGCACGCAACGTGGCGGACGTGCTGCGTGACCGGGACGCCATCGCCGAGTGGGCCCGCATGACCTATGGGTGGATGGGGCGAAGCCCTGACTACAAGGCCGGATTGCTGGGCACGCTGGGCGCGAACGCCGCGTTCTACGAACCGTTCCAGGACAACGCGCGCCAGTGGTACCGGCGAGCGCAGGAACAGGTCCTCTACTGGGGACATGCGCTCGTCCACCCGCCGATGGACCGCAGCCGGCCGGCCGACGCCGACGACGAGGTGTGCGTCCACGTGGAGAAGGAGGTCGACGGCGGCCTGATCGTGAGCGGTGCGAAGGTGGTCGCCACCGGAGCGGCCATCACGCACTACACCTTCGTTGCCCACCACGGGCTTCCGCTCCGCCGGCCCGAGTTCGCGGTGGTGTTCACCGTCCCGACGAACGCGGAGGGCGTGAAGCTGATCTGCCGGCCGTCGTACACCGCCGCGGCGGCCGATTCGAGTCCGTTCGACTACCCGTTGTCCTCCCGGATGGACGAGAACGACACCATCCTGGTGCTGGACCGGGTGCATATCCCATGGGAGGACGTGTTCGCCTACCGTGACGTGGAGCGCGCGAACACGTTCCTCGTCGGATCGGGAATGCTGCCGAGGTCCACGTTCCACGGGTGCGTGCGGCTGACCGTGAAGCTGGAGTTCATCGCCGGTCTGCTGGCCAAGGCGCTGCGCATCACCGGGACGGCCGACTTCCGCGGGGTCCGCACCCGGCTGGGCGAGGTGTTGGCCTGGCGCAACATGTTCTCCGGGTTGGGCACGGCGATGGCGACGGACCCGTTGCCCTGGCTGGACGGCTACGTGCTCCCCAACCCCGACCACGGCCTGGCCTACCGGTGGTTCATGACGGTGGGCTATCCGCGGATCAGGGAGATCGTGCAGCAGGACGTGGGCAGCGGCCTGATCTACGTCAACTCCAGCGTGCGGGACTTCCACAACCCGCTGGTGAGCCCGTACCTGGAGAAGTACCTGCGGGGCAGCGAGGGCAGCCCGGCCCAGGAGCGGGTGAAGGTGATGAAGCTGTTGTGGGACGCCACGGGCACCGAGTTCGGCAGCAGGCACGAGCTCTATGAACGGAACTTCGCGGGCAACCACGAGGCGGTGCGGCTGGACCTGGTCGATGCCATGGAGGCCGACGGGCGGATGGGCGAGTTCGACGCTCTCGTGGACCGCTGCCTGGACGAGTACGACATCGACGGCTGGACCGTGCCCGACTTGGCGTCCGACTAGTTCTGCGGCATTAGCCGAGTCGGTACTCGGGCCTTATGCGCCGACGGTGGACCGTTCCTAGTCTCGGTCGGGTGTTCATTCGTCTGGTGCTGGGTGTCTCGGTGCTGCTGATCGTCGTTGCGAGACCCGCGTCCGCGCATGTGGTCGGCGCCGACGCGGATCTCCAACTGGCGCAGACCATCGCGGGCACCGAGCTGACCGTGGTGATCAGGCGAACGCCGGAGGTCCCCGGGCCGCTGTACGTCGATCTCATTGCGCACCAACCGGTCCAGGACCTGGCGATCGAGCTTGCGGTGGACGGAAGTGCCGGGACGGTGCGACTGCGACGGGACGTTGCCGGCACCTATCCGGCTGTGCTCCACGTCCGCGACATCGGCCCGCAGGAGCTGCGGCTCCAGACACCTGACGAGTTCTCGGTGGTGCCGTTCCGGGTTCAGGTGCCACGGCCTGCCACGTGGGAACTGGTGGTGTACGGAGGTTTCGGGACAACTGGGCTGATGCTCGCGGTGGCGATCGTGGCAGGTGTGACGGCACGGCGCTCGACCGCTGTCGCGCTGGGTGGCGTCGGTGTGGTGGTTCTGGTCGTCGCGGCGACGATTGCTGTGGTGTCGCCGGAACTGGGGGACCGGCAACGTGACCCCGGCCGACCGAACGCCCAGGCGTTCCTGACCGTCACTCCGGCTCGACCGACCGTGGGCGAGGAGTTCACGGTGCGGTTCGATCTCGTCGACGGCGCGACCGGGCGGCCGGCCGACGACCTGGCGGTCCACCACGCTGCGCTGGCGCACCTGGTGATCACCAGCCATGACGGCGAATTCTTCCGGCACGTCCATCCACTCAGGACCGCCGGAGGCCGCCTGGAGGCCCGGTTGACGGCCGACCGGGCGGGGCCGTATCTGGCGCACGCCGAGTTCGAACGAACTGATGCCGGTGGGCAACTCGTCTCCGGACGATTCGACATCGGCGGGCCTGGTCCGGGAGAAGTGGCGCATACCGTTGCCTGGACGTTTCCCGTCGGTCGTCCGGTCACGATCGAGGTCGACACCGGAACCACCGGGCTTCAGCCATGGCTGGGCATGGCCGGTCACCTGATCACCCGGGATCGGGACGGTGGGTTCCTGGGGCACGTTCACGAGCAGAGCCCGATGTCGTCCACATCGGACGAAACCGTTGCCGTGCACGGCCCGGTGCTGCGCTTCACGGTCAGCTTTCCCAGACCGGGCCGGTACTTCGCGTGGGTCCAGTACGCCAAGGACTTCCGGATCGTGACGGTCCCGTACGTGATCGAGGTCGTGCCGTGAGACGACCGGTTCTCTGGGCCATCGCGGTGGCGGTCGCCATCGTGGTCGCGGTGCTGCTGTTCACGACGTCACCCGGCGCGGAACCTGTCCGGCTGAGCCGTTCGGGTGTCACGGTGCAGTTCGACAAGGCGGGCACCGGGCGTGTCAGCGCGCGGATAGAGGTTCCCGCGCAGGTGACGGCGGTGTCGCTGTTCGCCACGATGCCGCAGATGGGGCACCTGACCCCGCAGATCAGTGCCACTAGGGAAGAGCCGGGTCTGTTCCGGGCGACCGGTGAGCTGTTCTCGATGCCGGGCCGGTGGGAGCTGACCGTACAGGTCGACGGCGCGGCCGTGACCTTTGAAATCCTGGTGAAATAGGAGTTTCCGATGGTACCGAGGCGACAAGTGGTCGGCGCTTGGCTGCTGCTGACCGGGTTCTGCTCGCTGTGGCTCGGCGTGGCGTGGGACGGCCAGTGGCACGTCGACGTCGGGCCGGACACGTTCTTCACCGCGCCACACCTGATGTTCTACTTCGGGACGGCGCTGATCGGGCTGACCAGCCTGGTGGTGGTGCTGGGCAGCCGGCAGACCGCCGGACCGGCCGTGAAGGTGCTGGGGTTACGGGCTCCGGTCGCGTTCCTGGTCGGCGGGCTGGGCGCGGCCGGGCACCTGGTCTACGGGGCGACCGACCTGTGGTGGCACACCGTCTACGGGTTCGACATCCTGGAGAGCACGCCGTCGCACCTCAGCCTGCAACTCGCCATGCAGGTCCAGTCGGTCGCGGTGATCATGGCGTTCGCGGCGCTGCGGACGACGACGTCCGGTCGGTGGGGACTGGTCGCCGCCGGGGCGTTCAGCGTCGCCTCCGGGGCGATCCTGCTCGACGGTTCCGTCTTCGGGGTGAAGCTGGGCGTGATCGCGGGCGCAGCGGTGGCGGCGTGGACGCTGTGCGCCGTCACCGGGATCACCCGCACCGTGCGGTGGGTGCTCGCCCTCGGGCTGGTGTTCATCGCGGTGCAGGCGGCGACCTTCCTGTTCCCGCCGCTGGCCACCGGGCTCTACGCGGACGGTATCGGCCAGCCGATCCGGGACAACGCGCTGGGTCTGCCGCTGGTCGCCTTGGCCATGCCGATCGTGTTCCCGGTGATCGCGTTGATCGCCGCCGGCTTGGTGGAGTTCGCCCGTCGCCGGGACCTGTCGCCCGGTGCCACGATGGCGACGGTGGGCGCGCTCGTCGGGCTGGTGGCGGCGCTGTACCGGATCGTGCTGGACGATTCGGGGCCGAACCCGCTGTTGAGCGTCCTGGTCATCACGGCGTTCGGGGCGGTCGCCGGGCGGTTCGGCTGGCAGTGCGCGGCACTGATGCGGCGGCTCGGGCCGGTGGCGGTGGCGGCATGAGGCTTGGACTCGCGATCGGCGTCGCTGTGCTGGCGATGGTGGTGACCTCGCCCGTCGCGTCCGCGCAGGCGTTGGAGATCGTGCACAGCGAGCGGATTCCCCTGGGCGGCGGCACGTTGGACGTGTCGTTCACGGATTGGCCCGTCAAAGCCGGGCGATCACTAGACTTCACGTTCGAGCCGCGCGGGGGGATCGAGGGGCGCACCGGCACCGTTCGGGCGATCGCGCCGTCCGGGGAGCCGAAGGCGCTGGGCATCGTCGGTCTCGCCGGGGAGACGGACATGAAGCTGCCACGGCACCCGCAGGCGCGGCACGTGTGGGGGCTGGATGTCGTGGCGCTACCCGAGGAGGGCCAGTGGCGCTTCGAATTCACCGTGCGCGGACCGGACGGGGTCACGACCGGCACGCTGCCGATCGCGGTCGCACCGGCACCGGGACCGCCGGCGGCGGTGAGCTGGGTGGTCGGCATGGCACCGTGGGCGGTGGCGCTGCTGGTACTGGCACGCAGGTGGCTGCGGGTGCGCAGGCAGGCCGTGCTCGGGTGGAGCGACTGAACGACGGACTGCTGATCCTCCTGCCGCTGATGGTCGCCTGGCTGACGATCCTGAACGGGCCGGTCGAGCACCACATCTGGGCGGTGCTGGCGGTGTCGTCGGCACAGACCTGCGCGCTCGCCTGGCACCGCCGCTTCCCGTTGACGGTCCTGCTGGTCGTGATCGGCCTGGAAACCGTGCTGATCTCGATCGACTCGGAGCTCTTCGTCGGGTTCCTGGTGGCCGCGTGGGCCCTCGGCACCTGGGGGAAGCCTCTCCAGCAGCGGATCGGACTGGTCGTCGGCCTGACGTTGCTGACGATCGGGATGGTGCTGAGCATCAGTCGCGGCGCGCCGATCGGTTTCGCGCTGGCCGGGATCGCCTCGGTGGCGGTGATGTTCGTGGGGTTCTGGATGAGCGGACGGCTGGGCGCGTGGCAGCGCACCCGCATCGACCAACTCGAAGCGGAGCGCGCCGATGCCGAGCAGCGTGCGGCGGAGCGCGAACGTGCCCTGCTGGCAAGGGAGTTGCACGACATCCTGAACCACTCGGTGACCACGATGGTGCTCGACGCGACGGCCGCCGCGGAGACCGGATCGCCCGACGAGGCACGGGAGACGCTGACCAGGGTCGCGCAGACCGGCCGCAACTCCCTCGCGGAGTTGCGCCGGCTGCTCGGCGTGCTGCGCACGAACGCCTCCACCGCCGACTACGACCCGTTGATCGTGCCACCCGGCCTGGCCCAGCTCGACGCGTTGATCGAGACCATCCCCGGGCTGCGGGTCCGGCTCGTGCGTTCCGGGACGGCGGGCCAGTTGGACGCCAGCATCGAGCACGCGGCGTACCGGGTGATCCAGGAGTCCCTGACCAACGTGGTCAAGCACGCCGGAGCCGTGGCGACGACGGTGTCGCTGTCGTTCACAGCGGATCACCTGTCCGTGGTCGTCGGCAACGAAGGGTCGGCGGCAGCGCCGAATCCCGGGACGGGGATGGGCTTGATCGGTATGCGGGAACGCGTCTCGCTCGTCGGCGGCACACTCGCCGCGGGGCCGCGGACCGACGGCGGGTTCGAGGTGCACGCCGTGCTGCCGGTGAGGTCGGTCGGATGCTCCGGGTAGTGGTCTGCGACGACGAACAGCTCCTCCGGGCCGCCCTGGCCAGGATCATCGACGCCGCGCCGGACCTGTCCGTGGTCGGCGTCGCGGCCGACGGCGGGCAGGCCGTGACGGCGGTCGACCGGCACGCCCCGGACGTCGTGCTGATGGACATCCGGATGCCGGTGCTGGACGGGATCGAGGCCACGCGGCGGATCGCCGGCCGCACGCGGGTGCTCATCCTGACCACCTACGACCTCGACAGCTACGTCTACGCCGCCCTTCAGGCCGGTGCCAGCGGTTTCCTGCTCAAGGACGCGCCGAGCGAACGGCTGCGCGACGCCATCCGGATCGTCGCCTCAGGCCAGGCCGTGCTCGCGCCCGAGGCGACCGCCCGGATGATCGCCGCGTTCCGGCCGGCCATGCCGACCGCCGAGGATCAGCGGTTGTTGCAGGCGGCGCAAAGTCTTTCGCCACGGGAACGCGAGGTCTGCGCACTCATCGCGGAGGGCCTGGCCAACGACGACATCGCCCGCCGGCTGACCATCAGTCGCCACACGGTGAAGGTGCACGTCTCCAACGTGCTCGGCAAGCTCGGCGTCCCGGACCGGGTGCACGTGGTGCTGGCCTGGTCCCGGCTGCGCGGGCAGCTCTGAGGTCAGGACGCCGCGGTGGGTCCGACCGGGGTGGCGTCGAAGTGTCGCAGCTCCGGCTCCCGGGCGAAGAACTTCTCCACCACGTCGGCGAACGCCGGGGCCTGTGGGCTGGTCGGGAAGCGTTCCAGGTGGTGGGCCAGGGTTTCCCAGCCGACCCGCAGCAGGTAGCCGCCGGGCGTTTCGACGTCGCGGAACAGCTCCACCGAGTGGCAGCCCTCGGCGGAGGCGAGAATGGACCGGCCGGAGAGGAGCTCGTGTTCGAATCGCTCCTCCTCGCCTTCCTTGATCCACAGGTAGGCGTGTTCGTAGATCATGGTTCCCCTTTCCGGGTGTCCGGAGGTCAACGCGCGCCGCGGACCCTGGCGACGACCAAGATCCCGCCGAGCGCGCAGAACGCGGTGAACGTGTACAGCACGGTGTAGTTCCGGCCGCCGCCGATCGCCAGCAGCAGCGGTGCGAAAGCGGGGCCGATGGACTGCGGCAGCACGTTGGCGATGTTGATGACGCCCAGGTCCTTGGCGGTGTTGTCGCGGTCGGGCAGCACCGACGTGCACAGCGCCATGTCCACCGAGAAGTACAGCCCGGTGGCCAGTCCCTGCACGGCCTGGGCGACGATCACGCCGGTCAGGCTGTCCGCGGTCGCCAGCAGCACCATGCCGGCGGCCATGACCACGGCGGCGGCCACGACGAACGGCTTGCGCCGCCCCACGCGGTCCGACAGCCGGCCGCACAGCGACGAGGTCAGCGAACTGATCCCGTACTCCACCAACGTGAGCAGCGCGAGCACGCCGGCCAGCGCCGCCGGGGCGATGCCGATCCGGTCCCCGAGGTAGAACGCCAGGTAGGACACCGGGGTGAACAGGGCCAGGAACAGGACGAAGCGGGTCAGCCACATCCACCCGAAGTCCGGGTGCCGGCGCGGGCTGGTCCAGAACGCGCCCAGGAATATCCTCGGCGTCAACCTCGGCAACCGCGCCACCACCGGACGGTCGGGCAGCGTCACGGCGAACAGCACCACCAGCGCCGTCGCGGCGAGGGCCGGCACCAGGAACCGGACGACCGCGTCACCGAACAGCGCCGCCGACGCCGCGCCCAGCGGCACCGCGATGAGCTGGCTGAAGCCCACGGCACCCGACACGGTTCCCCGGCGGTCGGCCGGCACCTGGTCCGGGACCGTGGCGCTCAACGCCGAGAGCGTGGCGTTGAAGGACAGCTGCGCCAGGCACCAGCCGACCGCGATGGCCGGCACGGCGGGGACCAGCGCGATGAGCATCAGCCCCGCCGAGCCGCCCAGCACCCCGCCGACCAGCCACGGCCGCCGGCGGCCGAACCGCGACCTGGTCCGGTCGGAGAGCCGGCCGGACAGCGGGTTGGCGACCACCGCCACCAGCGCGCCCAGCGCGACGATCAGCCCCAGGCTGCGCTCCTTGCCCGCCGGGTCGACCTCGGCGATCCGGAGGGGCACGGTGACCAGCGCCGAAGCCAGCAGGGCGGTGTAGAGCCCCAGGTAGGCCAAGGCGATCCGGAAGGTGAAGCCGCGCGGCATCGTGGTGGGAGCGACCGTCATCACCGTGCCTCCTGTCCGGGTGGCGCGAGTCCGGTCTAGGAGGCGACGGGCGCGGCGCGGAGGCGTTCCAGCCGGGTGGCCACCACGTCGAGCAGATCCGTCCAGGACTCCTCGAACTTGGCCACGCCCTCGTCCTCCAGCAGCCGCACGACCTCGTCGTAGTCGACGCCGAAGGACGTGAGGGCGTCGAGATCCGCCCGGGCTTCGGCGTACCGGCCGCGCACCTGGTCGCCGTCCACCACGCCGTGGTCGGCCACCGCCGCCAGGGTCGCCTCCGGGATGGTGTCGACCGTGCCCGGCGCGACCAGACCGGTGACGTAGTAGGTGTCCGGGTAGGCGGGGTCCTTGGTGCTGGTCGACGTCCACAGCGGTCGCTGCACGCGCGCGCCGTCCGCCGCGAGGGATTCCCACCGCGGACCCGTGAAGAACTCCTCGTACACCTGGTAGGCCAGTCTGGCGTTCGCCATGCCCGCCCGGCCGGCCAGTGCGGCAGACTCCGCGCTGTGCGCACGCAGCCGCCGGTCCACCTCGGTGTCCATCCGGGACACGAAGAACGAGCCCACGGACTCGATGGTGGACAGGTCGAGACCCGACCCGCGGGCCGCCTCCAGCCCGGACACGTACGCCGCCAGCACCGCCCGGTAGCGCTCCAGCGAGAAGATCAGCGTCACGTTCACGCTGATCCCGCCGCCGATCACGGCGCTGATCGCGGGTAGACCCGCGAGCGTCGCCGGGATCTTCACCAGCAGGTTGGGCCGGTCGACCAGCCACCACAGCTGCCTGGCCTCGGCGACGGTCGCGGCGGTGCGGTGGGCCAGCCGGGGGTCGACCTCGATCGAGATCCGGCCGTCCCGGCCACCGGTGGCCTCGTACACCGGGCGCAGCACGTCCGCCGCGTCCCGCACGTCGGCGGTGGTGAGCATCCGGACCGCTTCGTCGGCGCCCGCGCCGCGATCGGCGAGTTCCCGGAGCTGCGCGTCGTAGGCGTCGGTCGCCCCGGCGATGGCGTTGCGGAAGATGGTCGGGTTGGTCGTCACGCCGACCACCTGACCCGATGCCACCAGCCGGGCCAGCGAACCGCCGGTCAGGCGCTCCCGGCTCAGGTCGTCCAGCCAGATCGACACACCGGCCGCCGCCAGCTGCCCGAGTACGTCGGACATCTCCCGTCCCCCTTCACGCCTTGACCGCGGCGCCGGCGTCGACCGGCAGCGTCGCCCCGGTGACGAACCGGGACTCGTCCGAGGCCAGCCACAGCACGGCGTGCGACACGTCGACGGAATCCACCCACGGCACCGGGATGGCGTTGAGCTTCGCCGCCTCCGCCGCGAACTGCTCGCGCGTCGGGTTCGCCACGTCCGGCAGCAGCAGCCGGCGGCCGGTGTCGTTCTGCACCATGTCGGTGTCGACGTTGCCGGGGTGCACGCTGTTGACCCGGATCCGGTACGGCGCGAGCTCGTTGGCCAGCGACCGCATCAGGCCCACCAGGCCGTGCTTGGACGCCGCGTAGTGCGACATGTTGGTGCGCCCCAACAGTCCCGCCACGGAGTTGGTGAAGATGATCGAGCCGCCGCGATCGGCCTCGATCATGTGCGGCACGGCGGCCCGGACGGTCAGCCACGCCCCGGTGAGGTTGACGTCGATCATGTCCCGCCACTGCCGCTCGGACAGCTCCCAGGACAGGCCCAGCGACCCGATACCGGCGTTCACCAGCAGCACGTCGATGTGGCCGAACGAGTCCAGCGCGGCCTCGACGGCGGCCTCCAGCTGCGGCAGCACCCGCACGTCCGCCGAGCGGGCCACCATCTCGCCGCCCTGCGCCTCGACCAGCCGTTTGGTCTCCGCCAGGTCCTCCGACGTGGCCAGGGTGTAGTGGGTGGTGCCCACCTCCTGGCAGATGTCCACGCCGACGATCTTCGCGCCCTCGGCGGACAGCCGCACGGCGTGCGAGCGGCCCTGTCCGCGTGCGGCTCCGGTGATGAAGACGACCTTGCCGTCCATCCGTCCCATGTCAGCCCTTCTCGTCGCTGGTGTCGGCACCGGTCGGCACCGGTCGGCCGTGGCCCGGGGTCGCCTCGGCCCGGGTTCGCAGGTCCCGCACGATGGCCGCCGGGTCCTCGCCCTGGAACACCGCGGATCCGGCGACGAACACGTCCGCACCGGCCTCCGCGCACCGCTCGATCGTCTCGGCGTTGATCCCGCCGTCGACCTGCAACCACAGCGGGAGTTCGCGGCCGTAGGCGCGGTGCTGGTCGATCGCGCGGCGGGCACGCTCGACCTTGGGCAGGACCGCGTCCAGGAAGCGCTGTCCGCCGAACCCGGGCTCGATCGTCATGACGAGCAGCGTGTCGACCTCCGCGAGCAGTTCCTCGTACGGCTCGATCGGCGTGGCCGGGTTGAGCGCGAGCCCGGCGCGCCCGCCCGCCGCCCGGATGGCCCGCAACGTGCGGATGGGCGCGCGGACCGCCTCCGCGTGGATGGTGACGTTGTGCGCGCCGACCTCGGCGAACCGCGGTGCCCACCGGTCGGGGTCGGCGATGCCCAGGTGGCAGTCGAGCGGCAGGGCGACGTTCTTCACCAACGACTCCACCACCGGCAGGCCGACGGTGAGGTTGGGTACGAAGTTGTTGTCCATCACGTCGACGTGGAGCAGATCCGCGTCCTCGGCGATGAGCGCGGCCTCCTCCGCGAGCCGGGAGAAGTCCGCGGCCAGGATGCTAGGCGAGATCTTGACCGTCATGAGCCACCTCCTTCAGGCGCAGGAGCGCACCGTTCTCCACGAACTCGAACGGGATCGCGCCGACGTTGTCGTAGACCGCGTGCGCCGCGGACAGTTCCGCGTCGTCGTGCCGGAAACGGCTGCCGAGTGCCGTGCAGCCTGCGGTAATCGCGGCTTCGATGCCGATCGGCGAGTCGTCCACCGCGACCGTCTCCTCCGGCGCGAAACCGAGGCGGTGCGCGGCCAGCAGGAAGCCCTCGGGTGCGGGTTTGGCGAATTTCACGTCGTCGGCGCTCACCAGCACCCGCGGCACCGGAAGACCGGCGGCGCGCAGGCGGGCCACGGCGACCTCGGTGTCGTTGGACGTCACGATCGCCCATTGGCCGTCCCGGAGCGATTCGAGCAATTCCAGCGCGCCCGGCAACGCCACGGTCCGGCCGGTGTAGCCGCGTTCCGCGATGCGCACCCGCTCCGCGTGGTCGGCGATCTCCGGCTCGGTGAGCTGCGGGAGGAGCGTCCGGACGATGTCGGCGCGCTTGCGGCCGTAGTGCTCCGCCAGGTCGAACGACTCGCCGACGCCGACCGACCTCGCCCAATCCGACCAGCAGTGGTCCGCGTCCGGATACGAATCGACCAGGGTGCCGTCCAGATCCAACAGGACAGCGCGATAGAACGTGTTCAAAAGTCCCCCAAGCGTTGAGACCGCGAACGTGTCGAAGTCGGCGGCGCACCCTTTGTGGCGCAGGAAGACCCCGCGTGGATTGATTTGGTCGCCGCGCCAATGACGCTACCGGTAGGTCTGCGCGAGTGCGAGTCGGTTTGCGAACCTCACCCGATGGGAGCACTTCCGGATTCCAGGGCAATACGAATGCCGGGGTTTAGTCGCTGGTCGGTGGCGGTGTCGAAAGTCGGCGACCGGTCACCGGCCCATGAACCGTAATCTGCGTCACATTCATTTCCTGGTAGAATTCGCGAAGTCTCGAATGGACGACTGCCGACCTGCGGCAAAGGCGTCGGGCAGGACGGAAGTGAGTAGGTTGCGGATTACTCAACATTCGCTGTCGCCGCGGTGGCGGATGTCCGCCGTCCGCCGACCCGGCCGCCCGCCACATACAACCGACTGCGTGATTCCACGTCCCGTCGATCGGTGCCAGGGTGGAGTCCGACGACTTGGGGGTGGCGGTGGGCAGAGGGCTGATCGGCGCACGGGTGAGCCGCGCGGAGGACGTGCGGATGCTCACCGGGCGGGCGGTGTACATCGACGACGTGCGGCCACCGGGGGTGCTGGAGGCGGCCGTCCTGCGCAGCCGGCACCCGCACGCCCGGATCGTGCGGGTCGACACGACGGCCGCGGCGGCGCTTCCCGGCGTGTTCGCCGTCGTGACGGGCGCGGACGTGCGGGCGGTGGTCCGCAAGCCGCAGCCGGTGATCTGGCGGCTCGGGCCCGACGCGCCGATGACGGTCGCGTACCCGCTCGCCGTCGACAAGGTGCTCTACCCCGGGCACGGGGTGGCGGCCGTCGCCGCCGTCGACCGCGCCACGGCCGAAGACGCGCTGGAGCTGATCGACGTCGAGTACGCGCCGCTGCCCGCCGTCACGACGCTGGAGCAGGCGCTGGCGCCGGACGCGCCCCGGCTGCACGAGGACTGGCCGGACAACGTCGCGGGCCGCGCCGTCGTGGCGCAGGGCGACGTGGCGGCGGCGTTCGAGCAGGCCGACGTGGTGCTGCGGGAGACGTTCCGCTTCGCCCGGCAGATGGGCACGCCCCTGGAGACGCGGGGCGTCGTCGCGACGTGGGACCCGTTCACCGCGCGCCTGGACGTGTGGCTCAACACCCAGGCCCCGCACCTCGCCCGCGAACTGTTCGCCGAGGTCCTGGACCTGTCGGTGGACAAGATCCGGGTGCGCGTGCCCGACCTCGGCGGCGGGTTCGGCAACAAGTTCGACTTCTACGGCGACGAGGTCGTGGCCGCCGTCCTGTCCCGCGCGGCCGGGCGGCCGGTGAAGCTGGTCGAGGACCGGCGGGAGAGCTTCGTCGCCACCGTGCACTCGCGGGAGCAGCGGATCGAGGTCGAGTTGGCGGCCCGCGCCGACGGCACGATCACCGGCCTGCGCGGCACCCTGCACGGCGTGCTCGGCGCGAACCTGAGCACCGTCGGCGTCAGCCCGTGCTGGACGACCGCCGCCATCATGACCGGGCCGTACGCCATCCCGGCGTACGAGATGAACGTCGTCGGCGTCGTCACCAACAAGACCCCGTACGGCTCGTACCGGGGGTACGGGCTGCCCAAGGCGAACTTCGTGCACGAGCACATGGTCGAAGCCCTCGCCCGCCGGCTGGGCCTGGCCGCGCACGACGTGCGGCGGCGCAACTTCGTGACCGAATTTCCCCACCAGAGCCCGGTTTTCGTCTACGACAGCGGCCGGTACGCCGAGTGCCTGGACCTGTGCCTGGACGCCGTGCGGCGCGCCGGGTGGGCGGAGTTCGTGGCCGACGCACGGGCCCACGGCGCGCACGTCGGCATCGGGTACGCGTTCCACAACGAGGTGTCGGCGTTCGCGCCGTCCCGGATCGTCAACCTGGCGGGCCTGGACCACTCCGGGTTCGACGAAGCCGTGGTGCGCATCGACTCCACCGGGCACGTCACCGTCCATACCGGACAGACGTCGATGGGGCAGGGCATCCACACGGCCCTGGCGCAGGTCGCCGCGCACGCCCTGGACGTGCCGCTGGACCACGTCACCGTCGTCGCCGGCGACACCGACTCCAGCCCGTACACCGGGTACGGCACCGCCGCCAGCCGGGCCGCCGCCGTCGGGGGCGCGGCCGTGCTCAACGCGGCGACCCGCTTGCGTGCCAAGGTGTTGCGCATCGCGGCGCACGTCCTCGAAGCGCCGCCGCACGACCTCGTGATCACCGATGGCGTGGTGTCCGTGGCGGGCGTGCCGGGTCCGACCGTGAGCTTCGCCGCCATCGGCGACGCGGCCTACCGGCGGCCCCACGGCGTGCTGCCCGACGACGAGTCGCCGACGCTGCACGAGCGCGAGGTGTACGACCCGGTCAACGTCGCCACGGCGTTCGGCTGCACGGCGGTGCTCGCCTCCGTCGACGTGGAGACCGGCGTCGTGAACCTGCTCGGGTACCTCATGTCGCACGACTGCGGCACGGTCATCAACCCGATGATCGTGGACGGGCAGTTGACCGGGGGCGCGGCGCAGGCCATCGGCGGGGCGCTGTTCGAGCGGCTGGCCTATGGCGAGTCCGGTGAGGCGTTGACGCACTCGTTCGCCGAGTACCTGCTGCCTACGGCGAGTGTGGTGCCGCCGATCGGGATATCCCACATGGAGACGCCCGCCGAGCACATCCCGGGCGGGTTCAAGGGTGCCGGGGAGGCCGGGGTGATCGGTGGTGGAGCCGCGATCGCGCACGCCGTGGAGGACGCGTTGGCGGAGTTCGGGGTGCGGATCACGGCGTTGCCGATCACACCGCCGGACCTGCTGGCGGCCATCCGTGCCGGGGGCGACCGGTGAAGGCCGCGCCGTTCGAGTACGTTCGTGCGTCCACTGTGGATGATGCGTTGGCCGCGCTTCGGCCCGGGGCGGTCGTGTTGGCGGGCGGGCAGAGCCTGGTGCCGTTGCTGAACATGCGGTCGCGGCGGCCGGAGGTGGTGGTCGACGTGTCCCGGCTGCCGCTGGCCGGCATCGAGTTGGCCGGCACCGGCTCGTCGCTGGTGCTCGGCGCGCTGACCCGGCTTCGCGCCGCCGAGCTGTCGCCCGTCGTGAAGCGGGCCGTGCCGTTGCTGGCCGAAGCCCTGACGCACGTCGGCCATGTTTCGGTGCGCAACCGCGGCACGGTCGGCGGCAGCGTCGCCCACGCCGACCCGGCCGCCGAGCTCCCGGCCGTCCTGCTGGCGCTGGACGCGGTCTTCACGGCCCGAAGTCCAGGCGGCACCAGGACGATCGCCGCCCGTGACTTCTTCCTCGGACCGCACCGCACCGCGCTGGCATCCGACGAACTGCTCACCGAGGTCCGCATCCCGCTGCCGCCGTCGGCGACCCGGCACGGCATGGCCGAACTGAGCCGCCGCCCCAACGACCTGGCGGTGGCAGCGGTATTCACGTCGCTCGTGCTCACCGACGGCGTCGTCACCGGCGCCCGCATCGCCGTGGCCGGCGCGGCACCCACCCCGATCCGGGCGCACGCGGCGGAAAGCCTGTTGCACAGCCAAGTCCCCGACCCCGACGTGCTGGCGGCGGCGGCCGAAGCGGCGTCGGCCGCGACCGACCCGGCCGACGACGTGCACGCCCCGGCCGCGTACCGCCGGGACATGACGGCCGTCCTCACCCGCAGGGCACTACGACAGGCGGTAGCCGAGTGAAGATCAGCGTCACCGTGAACGGCCGCACCCACGTGGCCGACTGCGAACCCCGCCGCACGCTCGCCGACTTCCTCCGGCACGACCTGGGTTTCACCGGTGTGCACGTCGGCTGCGAGCACGGCGCGTGCGGCTCGTGCACGGTCCTGCTGGACGGCGCGACGGCCCGGTCCTGCTGCGTCCTGGCGGCCCAGGCGGACGGCTCCGAGGTAACCACGGTGGAGGGCCTGGCGACCACGTCCCTGAACCCGCTACAGGAGTCCTTCCGCCGCCATCACGCCCTGCAATGCGGCTTCTGCACGCCGGGGATGCTCGCGGTGGCGACCGAACTCCTGCGGGACAACCCGTCGCCGACGGAAGCGGAGATCCGCACGGCGATCTCGGGCAACCTCTGCCGCTGCACCGGCTACCAGAACATCGTCGCCGCGATCGCCGCGGCACGTGACGGGAACCGACGCCCGGAGGACCGGCCGTCCGACACCGGGTCGGCCTGAGTCCCGATGTCCCGGGGCGAACCGGACGGGTTCCGACGGCGGGGTGACCGCACTGCCGGAACCTCCAGGTCAGGCGCGGGTCAGCCAGTCCGCGCGGTGGGGAGCCTCGGCACCGATGGTCGTGTCGTCGCCGTGCCCGGTGTGGACGACGGTGTCGTCCGGGAGGGTGAGCAGGCGGGTGGTGATCGACTCGATGATGGTGCCGAAGTCGGAGTAGGAGCGGCCGGTGGCTCCCGGACCGCCGTTGAACAGGGTGTCGCCGGTGAAGACCACGCCCAGGTCGGGGACGTGGAAGCAGCACGCGCCGGGCGCGTGACCCGGGGTATGCAGGACGTGCAGGGCCGTGCCGGCGACCTCCACGACCTGGCCGTCGGACAGTTCGCCGTCCGGGCGGACGTCCGGGTGGGTCAGGTCCCAGACCACCAGGTCCGCCGGGTGGAGCAGGACCGGTGCGCCGGTCGCGCGGACCAGGGCCGGTGCGACCCGGACGTGGTCGTCGTGCGCGTGGGTGGCCAGGATGGCTTTGACCGTCCGGTCACCGACGACGCGGAGGATCGCGTCCACGTCGTGCGGCGCGTCGACGACCACGCACTCGGTGTCGTCGCCGATCACCCACACGTTGTTGTCCACGTCGAACGTCTGCCCGTCCAGGCTGAACGTGCCGCGCGTGACGCCGTGGTCGACCCGGGCCATCAGAACACCACCACCGAGCGCAGCACGTCGCCGTGATGCATCTTCGTGAAGGCCTCCTCCACCTGGTCCAGCGCGATCGTCTCGCTGACGAACGCGTCGAGGTCGAGCCTGCCCTGGAGGTACAGGTCGATCATGTACGGGAAGTCGCGGGACGGCAGGCAGTCGCCGTACCAGGACGACTTGAGCGCGCCGCCGCGCGAGAAGAAGTCGATCAGCGGCATCTCCAGGCGCATGTCCGGCGTCGGCACACCCACCAGGACCACGGTCCCGGCCAGGTCGCGGGCGTAGAACGCCTGCTTCCACGTCTCCGGGCGGCCCACCGCGTCGATCACCACGTCCGCGCCGAACCCGCCGGTCAGCTCCTGCACGAGG
The DNA here is from genome assembly GCA_965995405.1 of uncultured Saccharothrix sp. Classification (GTDB taxonomy): domain Bacteria; phylum Actinomycetota; class Actinomycetes; order Mycobacteriales; family Pseudonocardiaceae; genus Actinosynnema. The sequence continues at coordinate 8,430 of CBHFOL010000039.1, read as the reverse complement.
GCCACGGCGTCACCGGACGAGGCGTCCACGGTGTGCGTCGCGCCCAGGCCGCGCGCCCATTCCAGCTTCCGGGGGTCGATGTCGACCGCGATGATCGTCGTGGCCCCGGCCACCCGCGCGCCCGCCACGGCCGCGTTGCCGACGCCGCCGCAGCCGATCACGGCGACGCTGTCACCACGACCGACGTTGCCGGTGTTGACCGCCGCGCCGAACCCGGCCATCACGCCGCACCCGAGCAGCCCGGCCACGGACGGTGACGCCGCCGGGTCGACCTTCGTGCACTGGCCGCTGTGCACCAGCGTCTTGTCGGCGAACGCCCCGATGCCCAGTGCGGGCGACAGCGGCGTGCCGTCGGCCAGCGTCATCGGCTGTGCGGCGTTGTGGGTGGCGAAGCAGTACCAGGGCTTGCCCTTCAGGCACGCCCGGCACGAGCCGCAGACCGCCCGCCAGTTGAGCACCACGAAATCGCCCGGCACGACGTTGGTGACGCCCTCGCCGACCGACTCCACGATCCCGGCGGCCTCGTGGCCGAGCAGGAACGGGTACTCGTCGTTGATGCCGCCCTCCCGGTAGTGCAGGTCGGTGTGGCAGACCCCGCACGCCTGCACCTTCACCACGACCTCGCCCGGTCCGGGGTCGGGGACGACGACGTCCACCACCTCGACCGGAGCGCCCTTGCTCCGCGCGATCACGCCGCGAACTGTCTGAGCCATCAAGTTCCTCCTCGACTGTGTGCAGTCCGCTGTCTGTTGTACGTCACGCGGCCGGGTGCGCGACAGTCGGCCCTGGTGTGGCGGGCGCGGTCGGACGTGGCCGGTCCACAGTGGAGTTCCGGGCGAACCCGCCGGCCGCCGTGACCTTTCCGTCCGGTCGATGCCCTTCGGGGCAGCCGAAACGGTCTGCGGGGACGTCCGGACGTCCGCTTCGCCGGGTCCGCGGGTCGGCCAAGCTGGGCGGATGGGCGTGGCCAGGGAGCCGGAGTCGGCTACCGGGGAACCGGCGGCGCGACAACGGGCGGCCGGCCCTCCGGCCGGCGCGCACGGCACCCTGTTGCGTCTTCAGCGCGGTGCCGGCAACGCGGCCGTCGCCGAACTCATGCGGCGCGGTGCCGCGGACCGCCGGCCGAAGCCCGTGCCCGGACGGCTCGCCCCGCCACGGAACGCGACGAGCACCGTGGCCGCCGGCGCAGCGCGGATCCCGGCCGCGCCGACCGTGCCCGCCGGGCCACAGACCGCGTCGACCGAAGCCGCGTCGGGCGAGGCCGCGTCCCTGGTCGGCGGGGACACCGGCCCCGCCGAGACCACGGCCGAAGCGCCCACCGTCGGACTCGGGGACGACGAACTCGCCGCGCTGGACCAGCCCGCCGAAACCCCCGCCGACACGCCCGTGGTGCAGGCCCTGGCAGACGCCGACGGGGCGCCGCCGAGCATGGACGCCGCCCAGGCCGAAGCCGCCGCCAACGCGCAGGCCGAGGTGGACGACGCGAGCCAGGAGACACCCGAACCGGAGACCGGCGGCGGTGGCGGTGGGGGAGGAGGGGCGGTCGAGGACGCGCCGGAACCGGAGCGGCCGGTGGTCGCCGGGCCTCCCGAGCAGGCGATGGCCCAGCTGGGCGGCCTGCCGCCCGGGCCGATGGTCGCCAGTCTCGGCGGTGTGCAGTCCGCGGTCGGGACGTCCGTCGCGGGTGAACAGGCGAGGCTCTCCGCCGCTCCACCCCAGCACACGCCCCTGGCCACGACGACGGTGCTCGCCACGCCCGCCTCGTCGCTGGTACCGGCGGCGGGCGCGGCACAGCAGGCGCAGGTCGGCCGGGCCCGGAGCCGCAACGCCCGGCCCACACCCCCGCCGAGACCCGTGCCCCCGCCGGGTCCGCCGGCCACCAGCCGGGTCGCCACCCCGGCGTTGCCGGCCGCGCCGCAGACCGCGTTGACCGAGGCCGGCGCACGTGACCTGACCGCGTCGCTCGGCCGCCTGCCCACTACCGACCCCGGCACCCGCGTCACGCCGCCTCCGCCGCCCCGGGTCGCGCTCACCGGGGACGCCGACCCCGGCCAGGTCGCCTCCCAGCAGTCCCACCTGACCGGCGGCCTGGCCCAAGCCCAGGCCGAAGGCACCCGAGACGCCGCGGAACCGTTGGGCGAGGACGCCGTCCACCCGACGACCCCGGCCGAGACGATGCGCGCCGAAGTGCCCGCCGCCTCGGCACCACCCGCCGCCGAACAGACCGAAGCGCCCGACGCGGCCGTGTCCGCCGTCGCCGAGCAGGAACACGGCCCGGAACTGCGGGCCGCCGCCGGGCAGGCCGCCGGCGCGATGAGCGGACTGCGGCAGCAACACGCCCAGCAGGAGCAGGACCAGCGCCGGCAGTCCGCCGACCGGATCGCCGGACTGGAGCAGGAGCACGCCGAAGCCGAGCAGGCGCAGCGGGCCGGCGTGCGGGCCGAGGTCGCCGAGCAGCGTGCCCAGTGGCGGTCCGAGCAGCAGACGATGGTCGGCACCGCGAACGCCGAAGCGCGCACGGCCGTGACCACCGCCGGACAGACCGTCGACAACGAACGCAGGCAGGCCGAGACCGAAGCCGCGCAACACCACGCGCAAGGCGCGCAGGAGGCCGCCGGCGCGCGGCGGGATGCCGAGCAGGAGGCGTCCCGGCACCGGGCGCAGGCCCAGCAGGAGAGCGGCGGCGGCGGGTTCCTCGGCTGGGTCGCGTCCCGGGCGCAGGCGCTGTTCGACCGGGTGAAGCAGGGCATCTCGGCGGCTTTCGAACGGGCCCGGCAGGCGGTGCGCGCGGCCGTGGAGAAGGCGCAGCAGCTCGCCACGGCCGTGATCGAACGGGCCCGGCAGGCGGCGGTCGCCGCGATCCGGCTGGCCGGCGAGGTGCTGACCGCGATCGGGGACCGGGTGCTGGCCGGGTTCCCCGCGCTGCGCGACCGGTTCCGCAACGCCATCCGGGACCGGGTCCGCCGCGCCGAGGCCGCCGTGAACCGGCTCGCCGACGGCCTGAAGGCCGGGGTGCGGGCGGCGATCGGGCTGCTGGGGCGCGGGCTGTCGGCGCTGCTGTCCGGGCTCGAAGCCGGGCTCAAGGCGGCGGTGGACGGGGTGGCGGCGACCGTGCGGGGCGCGATCAACGCGGCCAAGGCGGCGCTCCAGGCGGTCGGCGCGTTCATGGCGGTGGCGCGCGACGTGGCCGCCAACCCCGGCGCGTGGCTGCGCAACCTGGGCGCGGCGGTCATGGACGGGCTGCGCAACCACCTGTGGCAGGCGTTGAAGACCGCGATCCAGCAGTGGTTCAACGACAAGGTCGAACAGGTCCTCGGCCTCGGCCGGGCGGTGTGGAACCTGCTGACGCGGGGCGGGATCTCGTTGGCGCGCATCGGGCAGATGGCCTGGCAGGGCATCAAACAGGCCATCCCGCCCGCGCTGATCGCGATCCTGGTCGAGAAGCTGGCGTCGATGATCATGCCCGCGGCGGGCGCGGTGCTGGTGATCATCCAAGGACTCCAGGCGGCGTGGGGCGCGGTCAGCCGGGTGCTCCAGGCGATCGACCGGTTCATCGCGTTCCTGCGCGCGGTCAAGTCCGGCAACGGCGGCCCCACGTTCGCCCAGGCCGTGGCCGCCGCCGCGGTGACCGTCGTGGACTTCGTGTCGAACTGGCTGCTCGCCCGCATCGCGCGCGGCGCGAGCCGGATCGGCAACCGCATCCGGGCCATCGCGCAGCGCATCGGCGCGGCCCTGCGCCGGGTCGCGACCAGGATCGGCGGCGCGCTCCGGCGGGTCGGACGCCGTCTCGGCGAGCGGTTCCGTGGTGCCCGCGACCGGTTCCGGGCCTGGCGTGACCGCCGCCGTGGCCGGAACCCGGCGGAACGGCGGGAACGCGAGCAGGACCGCCGTCGCCGCGACCTCGAACGCGCCGAACGCGACCTGCCGCCCCGGATCCGCGCCATGCTCGGCCGAGGCGTGTCCGAGTACCGGCTGCGGTTCGCGCTGCTGCGCTGGCGACTGTCCTACCGGCTGCGCAGACTGGCCGTCGAGTCCGGCGGTGGTCAGGCCCGGGTCGTCGCCGCGAACAGTCCGCAGAAGACACTGGTGGACCGGATCATCGCCTCGCAGGGCGACCACATCAACAACATGATCCGGGACCTGTCGGAGAGCCTGATGAACCACCCTGAGATCCGTCGGCTCGCGGCGGACATCATGGCCCAGCGGCGGTCCGGCGCGGGCACGGCGGAGAACCCGATCCTGGTGCCCAGCCAGTACGCGGGCGCGGCCGGTTCACGCGACCTCCGGGACATGGCCATCGCCGGGCCGGGGCAGCCGGGCGTGCGGCAGGTCGGGCCGGGCGGGCCGTTCAACGCCCGGCGGTTCGGCCGCGGCGAGTCGTACCCGCAGCAGGAGCACCTGGTGCTCGCACCCGGCGGCCCGGCGGTGCGCGAGATCTCGGCCGGCAGCCTGCACCCCGGCCAGATCGTCGTCGGCGCGCCGGTCGGCCAGGTAGGGCAGGGCAACTACGGCAGCATCCGCGCCAACCCGCCCGGCGACCCGCAGCGGTTCATGCGGGCCGTGTTCGCCATCCAGGGCGGTCGACGGCCACCGGACGGCCTGAGTGCCGGGGAGCTGGCGCGGGCGACCGAGTTGGCGCGGTTGAGCCAGGTCGAGTCGGCCCGCAGCGCGAGCGGCCTGGTCACCGAACGCCTCGGTTCGCACCTGGCCGCGGAGGACGGTCTGACCTGGCAGGACCGGTACGGCACCGGGCAGCCCATGGTCGAGGGCGGCTCGGGCGCGGTCGGCCGCCGGGCGAACCGCGAACTCGGCCGTCCGGCCACGCCCGGGCTCGGCGAGGGCGAAGGACGGGCGACCGCGGCCGACGTGACCAGGTTCCTGCGCCGGGAACTGGACCTGACCAGCCGGTTCGTGCAACGGCAGGCGCTGTTGCAGAAGGAGCTCTTCGACAGCGAGGACGCCTTGCGGAACTATCTGCGCAATCACCTGCGGGACCACCTGCGGTCCGTGTTGTTCTCCCATGCCCAGCGAGCAGGAACCTCCACATGACTGATGGCCATCGCACCGTCCTGTCCCCGTCCGTGGTGCGCGAGCAGTTCCAGGACCTGGCTCTCGCGGCCGGGTGGCGGCTGCACGCCGTCGTCGGGGAGGACGGTGTGCCGTACGAGGAGATCTGGAGCGTCGACGAGGACACCAGCTCCGTGCACTACGTGGAGGACGACCTGCTCGGCGTCGCCTCGGTGCTCACCATGGGCGAGCGGGCCGCCGAGCTCGCGGAGTACGTGGCGCGGCACCTGCCGACCCTGACCCGGGAGGAGGTGCTGGTGTGGGCGTACGCGGTCGAGGACGCCGAGGAACGCCGGGAGGCGCTCGGGTACCTGGCCGCGATCGCGCCCAGGGAGCCGCTGGACGCGTTCGCGGCCGTGCTCCAGTCGGCGCTGGACGATCCGCGGCCGGAGGTGCGTCGGGCGGCGCTGTTCGTGTGCGCGTACCTGTCGTGGCCGACGCTCGTCCCGCTGGTGGAAGCCGTGCGCGACAACGACCCCGACGAGACGACCCGCGCCGATGCCGCCCGCGTCCTGGTCGCGATGAACCCCGCGTGACGGTTCGTCCTGAACGGGGCGATCGATGCTTCCGGTCGTGACCGTCATGCGAGCTGAGAAGTACCTGAGCACGCGACTGCCTTGCAGTGTCCGGCAAGCCGACGTGGCGTTTCGCGTTCCGCACGGTGGGCCTGGGGTCTCGCGTGCGAGGCGGATGGTCGACGGGATCTTGCGGTCCGCGTAACCTGCCGCAGTGCATCTGCGTGCTTGGTCGGTCCTGGTCGCCTGCGCGTTGACGGTCACCGCCTGCGGTGGCGCGGTCGAGACCTCGGCTCCGACCTCGTCGCCGCCCGCCCGGACCCCGGCCGGCTCCGACCTTCCCTCGTCGTCGCCGTCCACGCCAGTGCCGACCACCACCGCGGTGCCGACTTCGGTGGTCGTCACGTCCGAGGCCGAGGACTGTCCGCTTCCCGGTTCCGGGTTCGACTGCGATCTACAGCGTCGGGTCGGGGCCGTGAAGCGCTATGTCGCGGGCCGGCCGGGCAGGGTGGGTGTCGTGGTGCGGGATCGCCGGACGGGTGCGGTGTGGCGCAACGAGCACGCCGGCGACATGGTGTGGACGGCGTCCACGATCAAGCTCGCGATGGCCGTCGACCTGCTGCGCCGTGACCATGCCGGTGGGATTTCGTTGTCCGACGAGGACCACGCGCTGATCGCCGCGATGCTGCACGATTCGGACGACGACGCGGCCGACGCGCTGTGGGAGCGTTACGCGGGCCCGGACCGGCGGGCGTTCAACACCGCGTTCCCGTCCTACGGCCTGACCTCGCTGGTGCCGGCGGACCCGTCGTCGCCCTACTGGGGTCTCCAGAAGTGCACGACCGACGATCTCGACCGGCTGATCGGCTACGTGCTGACTGGACTGCCCGCCGGCGACCGTTCCTATGTGGTCGGTGAGATGCGTGCGGTGGGTCCGGACCAGCAGTGGGGCGTGTGGGGTGCCGGGCCATCGGCGAGTCCGGGCACCAAGGACGGCTGGTCGCGGGAGGACGGCGGCTGGGTGATGAACACGGTGGGGTTCGTCGGTCCGGGGGAGCGCTACACGGTGGCCGTGATGAACAACCTGGCCGGCGAAGGCGGGTACGACGAGGGTCGGACGACGGACACCGAGGTGGCCCGCATCCTGTTCGGAGACCTCTTCTAGCGAGTGCCCGTACCACCCCTCGCGGCACGGGCACCGTCAGGGCGGCATCCACTCGCGTGACGGGCTCGGCGTGGCACCGCCGGCAGGCGGCTCCGACCCGGCCGGAAGCACGTCGTCGGGTCGCTCGTGGTCAGGCGGGGATGAGCTCGGCGACGATGGGGATGAGGGCCTGACCGGCCGGGGACGTCCAGTTGCGGGCCAGTCCGGTGAGGACCATGTTCGTCGAGGTGATCATGGCGCCGGCCTGTTCCATCTGGCGCAGGGCGACGTCGTCGGCGATCCTGCTGGTCGAGCCGCCGGCGTCGGCGACGACGTACACGGTGTAGCCCTGCTTGAGCGCGGTGAGGGTGGGGTAGACGGTGCACACGTCGTTGGTCACGCCGGCGACGATCAGGTTGCGTCGTCCGGTCGAGGTGACCGCGCGGGCGAAGTCGGGGTCGTCCATGGCGTTGACGACGCCGGTCCGCCTGATCCGTCCGGCGAACTCCTTCGGGGCGATCGGCTCGAACTCCTCGGCCAGCGGGCCCTGTGCCCGGTCCTCCAGGGACGAGGTCAGGACCAGGGGCAGGTCGAGGGCCTTGGCCGCCTTGGCGAGGGCGAGTGCGTTGGCCTTCATCACCTCGTGGTCGATCGACCGGACCCAGCTCATGGTGCCGACCTGGTGGTCGATCAGCAGTACGGCGGTGTCGGCGGGCGGGAGCATCTGTAACGGCATGGTGGCTCTTCCTCGTGCTGTGGGTGTCGTCAGGCTGGTTCGGTGACGAGTTGGCAGCAGACCTGGGCTGCGGCCAACATGTAAGGCAACATATCAGCTGACTTACATGTTGGGGAAGGTTGTACGGTGACGATCAAGGACTCGGGAAGCGGGGCGCGGCGCGGATGGTCAGGGACTACGGGCAGCGGTTGCCCTACATGATGCGGATGGTCAGCAACGCGCTGTCCCAGCAGTTGGAGCGCACACTGCGCCCGTTCTCCCTCAACCACGCGCAGTTCGCCGCCCTGGCGCAGCTCGGCCTGGAGTACCCGGACGGGCTGTCCGGGGCCGAACTCGGTCACCGGGCCGGGGTCACCGCGCAGTCCATGTCCGCCGCGATCGCGTCCCTGCTCGACCGGGGGCTGGTGATCCGCACCCCGCACCCCACGCACGGCCGGATCCTCGAAGTCCGGATCACCGCCGAGGGGCTGGAACTGGTCGAGCGCGCCCAGGCTGCGGCCAAGGGCGTCGAGGACCGGGCTGTGGCCGGGCTGACCCCGGCGCAGCAGGCGGAGTTGCGCGTCCTGCTGCGCCACATCACGCGCACCCTCGGCCTCTACCTGCCCGAGATCCGGTCGCCCTCGGCCTAGACGTTCGCCGGGCTGCGCGGTCGGCGGCAGGTGCGACGGTGGTCGGCTACTTCGGCGGGGTGCTGCTCGGTTCCGTCGTCACCGCAGTGCGGAGAGCAGCAGCGCCTGGTGCTTGCGGATCAGCGCACGGTCGGCTGTGGCTCAGGCGATGGCATTCCCGGCGTGCTCGCGGCGCGAGTCGGCACAACACCTCGGCGGCGAAGGCCGACCTTGGCCCTGGCGTGCGGTGCACGGTGTCCCCGATGCGGACGACTTCCTCGGCATTGTGTCCGCCGACAAGGTGTTCCTCCCCCACGTTGCAGATGATCCCTCGCGCAGCGGAACATCTTCAACCCGGTA
>CBHFOL010000038.1:0-35202 GCA_965995405.1 uncultured Saccharothrix sp. | reverse complement strand
TTTCCTGTCACAAACTTCTAACCGTGCGGTGTTTTCCTCATTGAGCGCCGAAACCCTGACCTGGTCGTCCACCCGGCCGAGGAACTCCACGAGCCCGTCGGGGTGCTGCCGCACCAGGTCGCCGGTCCGGTACATCCGGCCGGCGGGGAAGGCCACGAACCGCTGCGCGGTCGCGCCGGGCTGCCCCAGGTAGCCGTGTGCCACACCGTTCCCGGACATGTAGAGCTCGCCGGGCGTGCCGCGCGGCACGGGTCGCAGCCGGGCATCGAGCACGTGGATCCCCTTGCCGTGCAAGGGCTTCCCGACCGGGATGCTGCGCCGGTAGAGATCGGTGGCGGTGATCCCGTGGCACAGGGTGAAGATCGTGCTCTCCAACGGCGAGTAGCCGTTGACCAGCTTGAGCTTCGGGTGCCGTTCGAGCAGCGCCGCGACCAGGGCGGGCGGCACGGCCTCGCCGCCGGTGATCACCTGGCGGACGTCGGCGAACGCGTCCGGGTGCTCGTCGGCCAGGAACCCGAGCAGGCTCGCCGAGAAGTAGCAGTCGGTGACGCGGTGCCGGACCAGCAGGTCGGCGATGCGCGCGGGGTCCGGCGACTGGCCGGGTTGCAGCACGCACGTCCCGCCGGCGACCAGCGGCACGAACAGCTCCAGCGCGAACGCGTCCCAGGACACCGGGGAGCACTGCAACCACACCTCGTCCGGGCCGGCCGCGTAGTGGTCCTGGCCGAGAAGCGTCGCAACCAACGCGCGGTGCGGGGTCAGCACACCCTTCGGCACACCCGTGGAGCCCGACGTGAACATGACGCACGCGCCGTCCTCGGGCGCGACCTCCACGTTCGGCGGGGCCGGGGCGCGGTCGATGAGCGGCCAGGTGTCGTCAACCACCGCACGGACGCCGGCCAACTCGACGATGTCGGCCAGCCGCGTGGGCGGGAAGGCGATGTCGAGAACCGTGTACGCGGCACCGGCTTTCAGCGCTGCCAGCACGGCGACCACCAACGACGTGCCGCGTCCGAGCCGCACGCCGACCACGTCACCCCGAACCACACCCCGTTCGACCAAGCGACGGGCGAGCGCGTTGGCCCTGGTGTCCAGCTCCCGGTAGTCCACTGTGGACTCACCGTCGATCAGCGCCGGCGCGTCGGGTGTGCGGGCGGCGGTTCGGGTCACCAGACCGTGCAGCGTGTCGACCACCGCCGGGATCTCGGGCACGGAGTCGCGTTCGCCCGGCAGCAGCACGTCCACGTCGGCGACCGGGATGTCGGGCGTGGCAAGCACTTCGCCCACCAGCTTCACGAGCCGGTCCGCCAGCAGCTGCGCGGAGGCACGGTCGAACAGGTCCTCGGCGTACCGGAGCGTGCCGCGCAGCCCGTCGACCTCGGTGAAGTCGAACACCAGGTCGGCCTTGGCCGTGTCGACCTCCACCGGCACCTCGGTGACCGTCAACCCAGGCAGTTCCGGGGCCTGGTGCGGCGGCTGGAGCACCAGCAGGGTCTGGCAGAGCGGGTAGCGGCCCGGCACACGTTCCGGCCGCAGGTGCTCCACGAGCCGGTCGAACGGCACGTCACGGTGCGCGTGCGCGGCCCGGTCGGCTTCGCGGACTCGCCGGAGCAGCTCGCGGAACGTGGGCGCGCCGGACAGATCCGTGCGCAGCACCACGGTGTTCACGAAGCACCCGACGAGATCGGCCACGACGTCGTCGTCCCGACCGGCCACCACACCGCCGATCGGAACGTCCTCCCCCGCACCGACGCGGGACAGCAGCGCGGCCAACGCGGCCCGCACCGCCATGAACGGCGTCGCACGCTCCTCCCGGGCCAACGCCGCCAGCCGCTCGCACGTCGCCGTATCCAACTGGAACGTCAACGCGTCGCACGGTCGGACAGTGGCCGAACGCCGGGACCGGTCGGTGGGCAGCGGCACCTCCTCCGGCAGACCGGCGAGCACCTCCGCCCAGTGCGGCAGGTGGTCGTCCACGTCGAGCACTTCCCCGTGCCACCGGGTGAAGTCCACGTACCGCACGGGGAGGGGCGGGAGGTCGGGCTCCCGCCCCTCCACCCTCGCCGTGTACGCGGTGGCCAAGTCCTGCCACAGCGGCCCGAACGACCAGCCGTCCACCGCGATGTGGTGCACGGTGAGCAAAAGCGTGTGATCCTCCGGACCGTGCACGACCAGGTGCGCCCGCACGGGCGGCGCGGCCTCCAGGTCGAACGGCTCGCACGCCAGGGAACCCAGATCCTGAGTGTCCACAACGGACAACGGACACACCGCGTCATCCAACACAAGCTGGTACGGGGTGTCCTCGTGCACCGGATACGCGGTCCGCAACGGCTCGTGCCGACGAACCACGTCGGACAGCGCGCCAGCGAGGGCGTCCCGGTCGAGCGCACCGCGCAACCGCAGCGCGATCGGCACGTTGTAGGTGGACCCGGACCGCTCCCACTGCTGCGCGAACCACATCCGCCGCTGGGCGGAGGACAACGGCGGGCGCTCGCCGACCGGACCCCGCGTCGGCACGGACCGTGCCACGCCGGAACCCATACGTGCGGCCAGAAGCGCGACGGTCGGCGTCTCGAACACCGCCGGCGCGGGCAGTTCCACACCGGTCACCGCACGCACCCGCCCGACCAGCCGTGCGGCGGCCAGGGAATGCCCGCCCAGCGCGAAGAAATCGTCGTCCACACCCACCGGCGAAACACCGAGGACCTCGGTGAACAGCGCGCTCACCGCCTCCTCCGCCGGAGTGCGCGGCGGACCGCCGACCGGCACGCGCTCCCGGGTCGGCGCGGGCAGCGCCCGGCGGTCGAGCTTCCCGTTGGGGGTCAACGGCAACGCGGCCAGGAACACCACGTCCGCCGGCACCATGTACTTGGGCACGACGGAAGCGCAGTGCGCCAGCACCTCGTCGGCGGTCACCGGCCCGGTCGCCACCGCATACGCCACCAGGGACTTGTCCCCCGCCGGCGTATCCACGGCGACCACCGCGGCCTGTGCCACCAGCGGATGCCCGGCCACCGCGCCCGCGACCTCGGCGGGCTCGATCCGGAAGCCCCGGATCTTCACCTGGTCGTCCACCCGGCCGGCGAAGTCGAAATCGCCGTCCGGCCGCAGCCGGCCCAGGTCGCCGGTCCGGTACATCCGGTCGCCCGGCGCGCCGAGCGGGTCGGCGACGAACCGCTCCGCGGTCCGGTCGGGCCGGCCGAGATAGCCGCGCGCCAGCTGCGGACCGGTCAGGTACAGCTCGCCGACCTCACCCGCCGGCACCGGTCGCAGCGCACCGTCCAGCACCCGGATACCCGTCCCGGGCGTGGGTCGGCCCAGCGGCATCAACCCGCTGCCCTCGACGGGACGGCACTCCAGGCACGTGACGCCGACCGCCGCCTCGGTGGGCCCGTACTCGGTGAACAGCGGGACGTCCAGCGCGGCGCGGAACCGGTCCGCCACCGCGACGGGCAGCCCCTCGCCCTCGGACGCGACCAGCCGCAACGGCCCGTCCGCGCCCGAACGCAGGTACTCGTCCAGGAACAGCGGGATCAGCGACGCGACGAACCGGATCATGGTGATCCGCTGCTCGCGCACCGTCCGCGCCAGGTACGCGGGGTCGCGGTGGCCGCCGGGCGCGGCCATGACCAGCGTCGCGCCCCGCGCCAGGGTCAGGAACACCTCGACCACGGACGGGTCGAACCCGGACGGCGTCTTCTGGAGCACCCGGTCGCCCGGCCCGAGCCGGTAGTGCTCCTGCACGGCGGCCAGGCGCGTGGTGATCGCCCGGTGGGTGATCACCACGCCCTTGGGCTGCCCGGTCGTGCCGGAGGTGAACATGACGTACGCGGGGTGGTCGGGCAGCGGCCCGACCGGCTCCGCGGTGCCACCGGTCGCGGACCACTCCGCCAGCTCGGCGGGACCGAGCGTGAGCGCCGGCCGGGCCACGTCGAGCACCTGCGCGGTCCGCTCCGCCGGGTAGTCGGGGTCCAGCGGCAGGTACGCCGCACCCGCCCGGACGATCCCCAGGATGCCCACGACCAGGTCGATCGACCTGGGAGCGGCGATGGCCACCACCGATTCCGGCCCCACGCCGCGGTCGGCGAGGGCCCGTGCCAGGGCGGTGACCCGGGCGGTCAGCTCCCGGAACGTGGCCACCGCGCCGTCACACTCGACGGCCGGTGCGTCCGGGGAGAGGCTCGCCGCCTGGTCGACCAGCGACGGCAGTGTTGCGAACACGGTGGCGTTCCTCCGCTCGGGTCAGGAGTTGGCGATGGCCGCGACGAGGCTGGCCGGACGCAGGTCCGTCCAGTGCTCCTCGATGTGCGCGAGGCAGTTCGCCCGGGTGTCGGGGCCGTGCGTGGTCCGCCAGCCGGCCGGCACGTCGAGCCACGCGGGCCACAGCGAGTGCTGGTTCTCGTCGTTCACCAGCACCAGGTACGAACCGTCCTCGTCCTCGAACGGGTTGGTGGCCATGGTTCTTCTCCTCTTTCAGCGGGTTGCGGCCACGGCCGAGTCGTAGCCGTGGGCGACGTGGTTCAGCGCGGCCAGCAGGCCCGCCGCGCTCAGGGGTGGAGACGGGTGGGACGGCACGATGGGCATCGCGCCCACCGACGACCAGTGCAGCCGGCCGTCCCGGTCCAGGTGGCTGCGGGCGCGGCCCGCGTTGTCGGGGTGCAGGCAGTACGGCACGTCGAGCAGCCCCCGGCGGAACGCGGTCAGCAGCGCCGCGCCGGGGTCGGCGGACAGGTCGAGCACCGCTTCGACCAGCGCGGTGGCCTCGGCCAGCAGTCCGGTGTCCGGGACGGGCCCGTCGGACCACGGCAGCGCCGCGCGGGCCGCCTCCTCCAGCGCGTCGACGTTCTCCGCCACGGTCGGGATGCGGTGCGCCTCGGCGACCGTCTTCACGATCAGCCGCTCCGCGCCCGCCCGGACCGCCAGCCGCGCCGCGTCGCCGAGCAGCAGCCGCGCGCCGGACGGCGTGCCCGGGTACACGCCCATGTAGGCGTAGAGCACGACGTGCCAGTCGACGTCCGGCAGGAACCGGGCGGCCAGCGCCCGCAGCGCGGTGATCGCCTCGGCGTCCTGGTCGGCGTTGGTCTGCTGGGCGTAGCTCAGCGAGACGCTGCGCACGCCGTGGTGCCGGAAGAACACCCCTTCCAGCAGCGAGATCGCCACCAGCAGGCTCGGCGGGCACAGCTGGCCCATCATGCAGCCGCCGAAGGTCTCCAGGTGGCCCTCGAACCCGGCGCACGCCTCCGCCCAGTGCGCCACCGACTCGCGCAGCGGACGGCGGCTGTAGGGCAGGCAGTACGAGACCGGGCCGCCCTCGGTGGCGTGCAGGCCGGCGGTGGTCAGCGCCCGGAACACCGCGCGCGGGTCCGCCGAGCCGTGCCGCACCTGCACCGGGAACCCGGCGTCGGCGACGTCGGCGAGCACGGCGCGGGTGGTGGCCGGGTCGTGCGCCACGATCGGGTAGCCGTTGAGGCCGACCCCCGACCGCAGCGCCGCGCGGGCCGCCGCGTGGTCGCCGACCCTGGTGTAGCTGTCGACCGTGATGGTGCCGACGGTGGGCGCGTCCGCGTGCTTGACGGCCACCAGCCCGGCTCTCATCTCGGCCGGCGACGCCATGCCCATCCGGGGCTGCACGACGAGCCGGCCGGGCCGCACCGCGGCAGCGAACGCGTTCACGACGCGCTCGTGGCGAGCGCCGACACGCTCAACGTCGTCATGAACAGGCGGAACCGGGGTACGGCCGCCGCGTCGTCGAACACCTCGGCGAACCCGGCGGACCGCAGCGCCACGGCGCGGGCCGGGTCGGTTCCGGTGGTGCCCAGCTTCCCGCCGATCACCACCGGGGTGGTGGCGAGCGACGGCACCGCGCGCACGGCGGCCAGCGAGCGCGGGCCGTCGTGGTGGCCGTGCCCGTTGACCGTGCTGAGCACGACCAGGTCCGGCCGGTTGTCGACGCACGCGCGGGCCAGCAGGTCCGGCGGCACGCACGCGCCCAGGTTGACCACCCGGTGCCCCGCCTCTTCGAGCAGCAGTTGGAGGTAGACGAGGTTCCAGGTGTGCGAGTCGGAAGTGGTGCTGGATAACAGGACGTTCATCTCGGTCCTTCTCGACGGCGGGTAGCGGGACGGGGTCTCACGGCAGGGGCGACAGGGCCGGGTCGACGGCGTCGGCGCGGTCGCCCGACCACACGTCCTCGGCGGACAGGTCGCCCGGCGCGTACTGGCCGAGCGCGCTGATCAGCAGGCGCACCTCGAAGGCCAGGCACTCGACCAGCCGGCGCAGGCCGTGCTCCGGGTCGGCGTCCACGGCGATCAGCGCGGCGCGCCCCAGGCCGACCGCCGTCGCGCCGAGCGCCAGCGCCTTGACCGCGCGCACGCCCTCCCAGATCCGGCCGGTCGCGAGCAGGCACCCCGTCGGCCTGCCGATCCGGCGCAGGCACTCGCCGAGCGGCAGGCCCACGTGCTCCAGGAACGCGGTGGGGGCCCAGCCGGTGCCGCCCTCCGCGCCGTCCACGGTCACCGCGTCCGCGCCGGCCTCCCACGCGCAGGCGGCGGCCTGGGCCACGTCCCGGCCGGGGTGCAGCTTCACCCACACCCGGGCGCGCGGGAAGTTGTTGCGCATCAGGTGGATCTGCTGCCGGAGGATCTCGTCGGTGAACGTGCCGGGGCTGCCCGAGCGGAGCACACCCGGCCCGTCCCACAGGTCGTCGATCGCGTACTGCTCGCCGACGCGGGCGGCGGTGGCGCGGTCGAGCACGGTCATGCCGCCCAGGCCGGGTTTCGCGCCCTGGCCCACCTTCAGCTCGAACCCGAGCCGGCCGCCGGTCAGCAGCGGCTGGACGGCCGGGTCGCTGTACACCAGGTTCCACACCTCGGCGTCGGCGTCCTCGGTGCTCTGCTGCACCACGACACCGCCGACGCCGGGCTCGGCCTCGTCCTGGTAGGCGCGGACGCGGGCGAGCAGCCCGGTGCCCGCCTCCTGGTCGCGCCGGTAGCCGGTGACCGGCACGACGTTCTCGCCGATCACCATCGGCACGCCCAGCGCGCCCGCCTGCCGACTGGCCGCCACGGACACCTCGGAACTGCCGATCCGGGTCGAGCCGAACGCGGCCAGGAACACCGGCAGCGCCGACCGGAAGCCGCCGATCCGGGTCGTCAGGTCCACATCGGACTGGAGCGGCTCGCGGCCCAGTTCGATCAGCTTCTCCAGCCGGCGCGGCAGGAACACCGGCGGCACCAGGCGGGCCGCGTCCAGTCCGTCGCCGGTCGCGCCGGTCTGGCCGAACACCTCGTGGCCGTACGACCCGACCGGCGGGAACGCCTCCGCCGCGCCGTGCAGCGCCCTGGCCCGCACCTGCTCCTCGGGGAAGCCGCGTGCTCTCACGGGGCCACCTCACCGGGAATCTTCGGATAGGCGCTGACCTGCCACACCGAGTCCAGCCCGGTGAGGAACCGGTTGAGCCGCTCCAGCCCCATGCCGAACCCGGCGCTGTGCGGGACGCCCGCCTTGATCGCGTCCAGGTACCAGCGGTACTTCGACGGGTTCTCGCCGGTCTCCCGCATCCGGGTGACGACCCGGGCGTAGTCGGCCTCCCGCTCGCCGCCGCTGACGATCTCGCCGTAGCCGCCGGGCACCAGCAGGTCGAAGTTGCGCAGCCGCCCCGGTTCGGTGGTGCTCTCCCGGTCGTAGAACCCGCGCGAGCCCTTGGGGTAGTCGGTGACGAAGAACGGCCGGGCGGCCTGCTCGGACAGCAGTTCCTCGCTCTCCCACTCGATCTCCGCGTCCGGGCTCTGCGGCCGGCCAAGCCGGTGCAGCGCCTCCACCGCGTTCCGGTGGCTGACCACGTCGAACGGGCCGCTCAGCAGCTCGGTGAACGCCAGCGGGTCGCGGCCCAGCGCCTCCAGCCGGTCGGGCACGTCGACCAGCACGTGCCGCACCACGTGGGTCAGCAGCCGTTCCGCGATGTCCATGACCTCGGTCCGGGTCGCGCCCGCCGCCTCGATGTCGATCTGGTGGAACTCCACGAGGTGCCGCCGGGTGTTGCAGGTCTCCGGCGGTTCGGCGCGGGCGTTGGGCGCGATGAAGAAGATCCGGTCGAACGCCAGCAGCGACGCCTGCTTGTAGAGGATGCCGCTGGTCATCACCTTGTACTTGTGGCCGTAGTAGTCGACGTCGAGCTGCTTGGAGCCGCGCGCGCCGGGGTCGGTGACCGGGCCGATGACCGGCGGCAGCAGCTCGGTGAAGCCCTCCCCGCCGAGGAATGCCCGCACGGCGCCCAGCACCGACTGCTGGACCCGCATGGCGGCCCGGGTGGTGTCCGAGGCCAGGTGGACGGCCGGCGCGGGTGGCCTGCGGTCCACGGTCGTCATGTGCTCCATGTGCTTGTCCACCTCGGGGTCGGAGAGGGCCTGGTCAGCCGGCGGCCGGGGGCACGATCACGCGACGCCAGCCGCCGGGGTCGGGCGCGACGCCGCGCTGGACGTCCACCAGTTCCTGCCGCAGCCGGCGCGTCACCGGACCCGCCGTGCCGTCGCCGACGACCCAGTCGCCGTCCCGGTCGCGGACCGTGCCGACCGGCGTGACCACGGCGGCCGTGCCGCAGGCGAACGTCTCGGTGATCAGGCCCGCCGCGCACTCGTCCCGCCACTGGTCGACCGACAGCCGCTCCTCCGCGACCCGGTAGCCCAGGCGCTGTGCCAGCACCATCAGGGACTCGCGGGTGACGCCGGGCAGCAGGGTGCCGGTCAGCCCCGGCGTGACGAGCTCGGTGCCGGTGGGCGTCTCCCGGACGAAGAACAGGTTCATCCCGCCCATCTCCTCGACCCACCGGTGCTCGGCGGCGTCGAGCCACACGACCTGGTCGCAGCCCGCCTCCCGGGCGATGCCCTGCGCCACGAACGACGGCCCGTAGTTGGCGGCGCACTTCACGTCGCCCGTGCCGCCCTGCACGGCCCGGCTGTGCTCGCGGCTGACGAACACCGCCACCGGCGCGAGGGCCTTGTCGCCGAAGAAGCCGCCCGCCACGAACGACATCAGCAGGAACCGGTACTCCGCCGACGGGCGCAGCATCAGGTTCGGCTCGGTCGCGAACATCAGCGGACGCAGGTAGAGGCTGATCGACGGGTCGTCGGGCAGCGCGGCGTGGTCCAGCGCCACCAGGTCGTCCAGCGCGGAGAGGAACTCCGCCACCGGCAGCTCCGGCATGGCGAGCCGGCGGGCGGACCGCTGGAACCGCAGCGCGTTGCGGTCGGGCCGGAACACCGAGACGGAGCCGTCCGCGCCCCGGTGCGCCTTCAGGCCCTCGAAGATCACCTGCGCGTAGTGCAGGCCGACGGTGGCCGGGTGGATGGGTAACAGCTCAAGTGGGCCGACGTTGCGGTCGTGCCAGCCCTTGGCCTCGGTCCAGGACAGGCTCACCATGTGGTCGGTGAACGCGTCGCCGTGGCCGGGGCTGGTCGCCACGGGTGAGGGCAGCTGCATGGTCATCTCGGATTCCTTTCCTCGATGTCGTCGAGGCGCAGTTCGCGCACGTGCGGGCGGGAGTAGGCGAAGAGCAGCAGCGCGAGGAAACCCGCGCCGAAGACGATGGCGGCGACACCGAGGCCGACGAAGCCGGCCAGCACACCGAACCCGGCGATCGCGAGGGGGGCCATGGCGTCGTCGGCCAGGCTCAGCACCGCGCCCACCCGGCCGACGTACTCCTCGTCCACGGTCGCCTGGAACGCGCCGGACAGCATCGGCGACGCCAGCCCGGCGACGACACCGATCACCACCATCCCGATCAGCGTCGGCACGAAGCCGGCCGTGCCGATCACGCCCAGCCCGACCGCCTGGGCGAACAGCAGCAGCAGCGCGGCGCGCAGCGGCCGGGCGGGTCGCCACTTCAGCGCGCCCAGCGTGCCCAGCGCCGCGCCGGCCCCGATCGAGCCGGTCAGCCAGCCGAGCCCGGCCGCGCCCCAGCCGCGTTCGGCGACGTGCAGCGCGAGCCCGACCGACACCACGGGCGTGACGAAGATGTTGAGGCCGGACAGCGTGATCACCAGGTCGCGGACCCGGGGCGTGGTGCGCAGGTAGGCGAACCCGGCGCGCACGTCGGCGCGCATGGATCCGCCGGAGGCCCGGGCCAGGGCCCGTCTCGGCCGCACCAGCAGCAGCACCACCAGCACCACCGCGAACGAGATCAGGTCGGCCGTCATCGCGCCGCCCAGACCCCACGCCACCAGCAGGATGCCGCCCAGCGGCGCGCCGACCACGCCCGCCAGCCGGTCCATCAGCTGGCGCAGCGCGGACAGCCGCACGAGCTCGGTGCGGGCCACCAGCTGCCGGGGGAACGCGGTGGACGCGGGCCCGTAGAACGCCTCGGCGATGCCGAACAGCAGGCCCACCGCGATCAGCAGACCGGCCGACACGCCCGAGGCGGCCAGCACGGCCAGCGCGCCGGCCAGCACCGCGATCCGCACCACGTCCGAGACGAGCATCATCCGGCGCGCGTCGAACCGGTCGGTGAGCGCGCCGCCCACGATGGTCAGCAGGGCCCGCGGGATGGTGGCGGCGGCCAGCACCAGGCCGGCCAGGCCGGCGTCGCCGAGTTGGACGGCGGTGAACGCCAGCGCCACGAACCAGATCTCGTCCCCGACCAGCGACACCCCGGTGGCGAACACCCAGCCCAGGGCGCGGGGGTCCCGCCACAGCGACGGGCTCGCCTCGGACACCTCGGGTGGCCGGTCGGGCAGGGCGTGCGGTTGCGCCGGGCTCATCGGGCTCCTCCGAGTGGTATTCGTCGCCGCCGGTGGTCGGGGACGAAGCCAATCTCGGTTACCGCGCTATCCCGCCGACATCACGGGACGATCGAGCGGCCTATCGCCGTTCACGAGACATTTCCACGTGACCCGGTCCACGTGAGCTGACCAGCGTAGACCACATGCGCTATTCGGCTTTCATGAACGCGATAGCGCGGAGATTGCCTTCGGGATAAGGCTGGAATTCCGAGGTTCCCTACATTTTGTGGAGCAGCCCGGAAAAACTGTTGAACACGAGGAGAACATCATGCTGCTCATCCGGATCGCCACCGTCACCGCCGCCGTGGGCGCACTCGCCCTCGGCTTCGGCGCGGTCGCGTCCGCCGCCGCCGGATCCGCGGTTGTCGCGAGCAACCCGTGGGACTGCGCACCACTCGGCAGCAACCCGTGGGACACGTTGCCCAGGAGCAACCCATGGGATTCGGCGCCCGCGAGCAACCCCTGGGACTGATCAGCCCTCGGCCGCCACCGCCGTCAGCGCCTGCTCGGCTTCCACTGCCATCCCCCGGTCTCCGAACGCGCGGGCGGCGCGCAACGCCAGCTCGGACGCCCGCGCTCCGTCACCCAGCCGGGCCAGGACCCGGGCCAGTTCGAGCCGGACGCCGGCCGCGCCGCCGTGGTCCAGGATCCGTTCCCGCACCACCAGCGCCTCCTCGAAGTACGACCGCGCCTCGGCGTCCCGGCCCAGTGCCACGCTCACCTCGCCGAGGTCGCGCAACAGGTGCCCCTCGCCGATCACGTCCCGGCTGTCCCGCACCATGTCCAGCACCTGGCGCAACGTCCGCGCCGCCTCGGCGTGCTCACCGGCCCGCACCTGCACCTGCCCGATCCGGCGCAACGTGTGCATGGCGCCGCCGATGTAGCCGACCTCCCGGCAGATGTCCATCGACATGGCCAGCTGCGCCCGCGCCTCGTCCAGGTGCCCCCGGCGGGACAGCACGTCCGCCCGCTGGGTCAGCACGATCGCCCGGCCCACCACGTCGTCCACCCGGTCGAAGTCGCGGATGGCGTCGGCGTAGCGCACCAGCGCCTGGTCGTCGTCGCCGGCGCGGCGGGCCAGCAGGCCCAGGTCGCGGTGGCACAGCGCCAGCCCGCGCGGGTCGTCCAGCTCCTGGAACAGGTCCAGCGCCGCCGACAGCACCGACCGCGACCGCGCCTCCTGGCCCCGGTTGATGTGCAGGGTGCCGAGCGAGCTCAGCAGCGCCGCGATACCGCGTGTGTTGCCCGCCGCGCGGGTGGCCAGCAGCGCCTGCTCGTGCGTGCGCTCCCAGTCGTCCAGGTAGCCCCGGGCCTCGAACAGCGTCACCGACGTGACGGCCAGGTCCCAGCACAGCTCGTCCAGCCCCGCCTCGGCGGCCTGCGCCACGGCGGCGCACAGGTTGGCCTGCTCGCCGTCCAGCCACTCCAGCGGCTCGGCCGCCACCTGCTCCCGGTACGACGCGGCCGGCTGCCAGCGCGGACCCGTGCCGTGCAGCACGGTGTAGTCGCCGCCGTACACCCGGCGGTGCGCCAGCTCGGCCAGCGCCAGCCAGCCGCCGACGACGCGTTCCACCGCGTGCAGCCGGGCGTCGGGCCCGATCTCGGCCAGCAGCTTCTCCCGGGCGTACAGGCGGACGATGTCCTGGTAGCGGTAGCGGAACTCGCCGGTGCGCTCGACCGTGGCGACGTCCAGCATCTGCACGTCCACCAGCGGTTCCACCAGGTCCGACGGGTAGTGCGAGTGGTCGTCCAGCACCGCGCCCGCGACCCAGCCCGGCAGCTCCGGGCCCTCGGCGAGGCTCAGCAGGCCGAACAGCGCCCGCGAGCGGCGGTCCAGCCCGTTGTGGGTCAGCGACAGGCTGGCCCGGATGGTCATCTCGCCGTGCGCCAGCTCGTCCAGCCGGTGCCGTTCGCCGGCCAGCCGGTGCACCATCGACGCGAGCGACCAGTGCGGCCGGGCGGCCAGCCGGGCGGCGATGATCCGCAGCGCCAGCGGCAGCCCGCCGACCGTGCGGACGAGCGCGGCGGCGGCCTCGGGTTCGCGCGCCACCCGGTCCGCGCCGATCACCCGGCCCAGCAGGTCCAGCGACCGCGCCGGGTCCAGCACGTCCACCTCGACCTGGCGCGCGCCGGGCACGCCGGTCAGCCGGGAGCGGCTGGTGACCAGCACCGCGCACGTGCTGCTGCCCGGCAGCAGCGGCGTCACCTGGCTCTCCGAACCGGCGTCGTCCAGCACGACGAGCACCCGGCGCTCGGCCATCAGCGTCCGGTACATCTCCACCCGCTCGTCCAGGCCGACCGGGATGGCCGCGCCCGGGATGCCCAGCGCGAGCAGGAACCGGCCGAGCACCTCGCCGGCGGCGCTCTGCTCGGTGCGGGTGCCGCGCAGGTCGCAGTACAGCTGGCCGTCCGGGAAGTGCTCGGCGACCCGGTGGCCGACGTGCGTGACGAACGTGGTCTTGCCGCTGCCCGGCCGGCCCGTCACCACCACGACGCCGACCGCCCGGCGCTCACCGCGCACCAGCACCGACTCGGCGACCCGGATCACCCGGTCGTGGCCCACGAAGTCGGCGGTGTCGGCGGGCAGCTGGCGCGGCCGTTCGGACCTGGGCGTTTCCACGGGCCTCGGCGCGGGTTCGGTGGGCGCGGTGTCGTCGCCGGAGAGGATCGCGGATTCCAGCGACCGCAGCCGCTCCCCCGGTTCCAGGCCGAGTTCCTCGACCAGCTGGTGCCGGCCCGACCGGTACACCTCCAGCGCCTCGCCCCGCCGGCCGGCGCGGTGCAGCGCGAGCATCAGCACGGCGCGGAGCCGTTCGCGCATCGGGTGCTCGTGCACGAGCCGGGTGACCTCGCCGACGATCTCGTGGTGCCGGCCCAGGTCCAGCTCCAGTTCGAGGTAGTCCTCGGTGGCCGTCAGCCGCTCCTCGTCCAGCCGGAGGGCCTTGGTGCGCAACGCCCGGTTCGGCAGTCCGCTGAGGCAGGGCCCCCGCCACAGCGCGACCGCCCCGCGTAACAGCGCGGCGGCCTCGGCTCTCTCACCGCCCTTCGCGAGCCTCCTGGCCTCGGCGACCCGGGCGGCGAATATGTGCATGTCCAGCGTGTTCACGCCCAGCCGCAGCTGGTAGCCGGGCGGCCGGGTGGTGATCGGCACGTCGACGCCGGCGTCGGTGAGCGACTTGCGCAGCCGCGACAGGCAGATCTGCACCTGGGTGCGGGCCGTGTCCGGCGGCACCTCGTCCCACAGCGCGTCGACGATGTAGTCGGTGCTGACGACCTGGTCGGCCTCCATCAGCAGTAGCGCCAGCACCGCCTGCTGGCGGCCGGGCGTGATGCGAACCGGCCCGGACGGCCCCTCCACCTCGATCGGCCCGAGGATGCGGAGTTCGGACTTCCCCGGCAACGATTCCACGTGGCAATCCCCCTCTAAAACCTGCGACCCCTTGGTTCAAATGTAAGCAGCCTTCATGTGGCTGCACATCCGACAGATGCCGGTCTATTCGGGCCATCCGGAGGGACCACTACGGCTTTCCCTCACCTGGCGTGGGGAAACCACCGTGATAGCGGCGCGGATGTCGCCGTGCGGCAGGCTGATGCGCAGGCACGCGAGAGGAGATCCCCCCATGACGGTAGGCGACCCGCGCATCACACCGAGCACCGCCACCACCGCTGCGGGCACGGACCACGTCCGGCTGTCCTACCTGTACCTCGACGCGGGCGACCTCGACGCATACGCCTCCCTGCTGGACGAGGCGATCCAACTCACGGATCCGGAATTCCCGCCCACCCGTGGTAGAACGGAGGCGACACGCCGGGCCGCAGATACCGATGGAAGCCATCAACTTGTGCGAATCGTCGCGGAAGGCGACTGCGTAGTGGCGGTCGGCCGTTACACGGCGCGGAATACCGTGCCGCCGCGAATCTACGACTTCGCGGACCTGTTCACCCTCTCGGCAGAAGCCCTGCTGCTCACCCGTCGCCGCTTCTACCACCTCCCCCCGCCCGGGTGATCGGGGTGTGCGGCGGGCGCGGTGCCGGCCGACGTCGACCAGGTGGGTCGGCGTCGGCCGTGCCGTGCGGCGGGCGTCGGCGGACGTGGTCGAGCGCGGCGGCGACGGACACGACGGCGGGCACCCGCTACACATCCGCCTTCCACGACGTGAAGCGGCGCTCCAACGCGACCAACGCCTGGTTGAACGCCAACCCGATGACCGAGATCGTCACGATCCCCGCGTACATCTGCGGCACGGCGAAGTTGTACTGGGCAGAACTCACCAGGAACCCCAGCCCCGCCTTGGCGCCCACCATCTCGGCCGCCACCAGCACCAGGATCGACACCGCGCCCGCGATCCGGATCCCGGTGAACACCGTCGGCACGGACGCGGGCAGGATCACCTTCTGGAACAGCCGGTGCGGCGGCAGGTCCATCGACCGGGCCAGCCGCAGCAGCGTCGGGTCGACGTCCCGCACCGCGCTGATCGTGTTGAGCAGGATCGGCCACGTGCAGGCGTAGCACACGATCGCGACCTTCGACGTCTCGCCGATCCCCAGCAGCAACACGAACACCGGCAGCAACGCGAGCGCCGCCGTGTTGCGGAACAGCTCCAGCAACGGGTTCAGCAGGTCCGCCAACGGCCGGTACCAGCCGATCAGCAGCCCCAGCGGGACACCGATCGCCACCGCCAGCCCGAACCCGGACAGCGACCGCGTCAGACTGGCCCGGGCGTCGCCCAGCAGCCGCCCGTCCAGCAGCAGTTCCCACCAGGCGGCCATGACCTCCGAGAACGGCGGCAGGAACGTCCGGTCCACCAGCCCCAGCCGCGGCACCGCCTCCCACAGCACGAGCAGCACCAGGACGGCCACCGACCGGCGCGCCACCGCGAGCAGCACCGTCACGACACCTCCGTCAGCCGCTGGGCACGGGCGACCTCGTCGTGCAGCAGCGCCCAGATCTCGTGCCGATGCCGCGCGAACTCGGGACTGGACCGCAGATCCGGCACGTCCCGCCCGCCCAGGTCGATCGGCACCACCCGCTTGACCCGCCCCGGCCGGGACGTGAGCACCGCGACCCGGCCGCCCAGGTACACCGCCTCCTCGATGCCGTGCGTGACGAACACGACCGTCTTCCCGGTGCGCCGCCAGATCCGCAACAGCTCGTCCTGCAACGACTCGCGGGTCTGGGCGTCCAGCGCGGCGAACGGCTCGTCCATCAGCAGCACGCCCGGGTCGTAGGCGAGGCTGCGCGCGATGGCGACCCGCTGCCGCATCCCGCCGGACAGTTCGTGCGGGTGCCGG
Source organism: uncultured Saccharothrix sp. (assembly GCA_965995405.1). Taxonomy (GTDB): domain Bacteria; phylum Actinomycetota; class Actinomycetes; order Mycobacteriales; family Pseudonocardiaceae; genus Actinosynnema. The sequence continues at coordinate 19,135 of CBHFOL010000038.1, read as the reverse complement.
TCCGCGAACCCGGTCAGCCCCACCAGGTCCAGGAACCCGCGGGCGATCCCGGCCCGTTCCCGACGGGGCACGCCGGTCGCCTCCAGCCCGAACTCCACGTTGCCCAGGGCGGTGCGCCACGGCAGGAGCGCGTACTGCTGGAACACCATGCCCCGGTCCAGCCCCGGCCCGGTGACCGGCACGCCGTCGACCAGGATCCGGCCCGACGTGGGCGTGGTGAGGCCGCCGAGCAGGTCCAGCAGCGTCGACTTGCCGCACCCGCTGGGCCCCACGACGACCAGGAACTCCCCCGCCGCCACGGCCAGGTCGACGCCTTCGACGGCGGTCAGCTCCGACCGCCGCCGCCCGTCCCGCACCCGGAACGTCTTCGTCACGCCCTCGACGGCGAGATGTGCCGTCACGTCACGACCCCACGCCGTTGAACTCGTTGGTGTAGCAGTGGGACAGCGTGACGCGGTCGCGCTCCACGTCGCCCCGGTCGGCCAGCCAGTCCAGCCACAGCGACATCTCCCGCTCCTGGATCCACCCGCCGGGGCGGGCGACACCGGTCGACTTCCAGTACTTCAGCGACGCCGGGTCCTCGTTCCGCTTCCGCTTCGCCATGATCTCGGTGAACCGCGCCACCACCTCCTCGCGCGGCCGGCTGCGGGTCCACTCGATCGCCCGCGCCACCCCGTTGACGAACGTCCGCACGGTGCCCCGGTTGCGCTCGATGAACGCCCGCGTGAACACGTACGTCCCGGCGGTGAACGGGCCGAGCAGCCCGAAATCGGTGAACAGCGGCCGGATCCCGCCCGACGCCACCGCCTTCTCCCGCGCGATCCCGCCGAGCACCGCCACGTCCACCTGTCGCTGCCGCAGCGACTGCTCGACGCTCACCGGCGGCACCGCCACCACCTCCACCGAGGCCACCTCGTCCCGAGAGAAGCCGTTGCGCTGCAAGTAGATCCCCAGCATCGCCTCCGAGTGCGCGCCCAGGCTGTTCATCCCGACCTTGCGGCCGACGAGGTCGCGCGGCTCCCGGATCGGCGAGTCCTCCGGCACGTAGAACCCGTTGTAGGTGTCCTTGTCGATGCCGTAGTACCCGATGACGGACATGACCGGTGCACCCGCGCCCGCGAGCTTGACGACCGTGCCGTTGAACGCGCCGCCGAAGTCGACCTCGCCGGTCGCGGCGGCCTGCACGTCCTGCGGGCCGCTGGTGGTGTTGCCGATCCAGTCCAGCGTCACGTCCTCCAGGAACCCGAGGTCGGCGGCGAGTTCCGGTTGCAGCACCAGCCCCGACCAACCCTGGTACCGCAACGACTTCGTCCCCTCACTGCCGGAGCCGCCGCAACCCGCCGTCGCGACGGCGAGCAGGGCGAGGAAGTCCCTCCTGGTGGCCATGGCCGTCCTTCCCGATTCGCCGGCTCGTCAACCGGAAACGTCAGACGGACAACGAGAACCTGTTGCGCGGCGCGGCCAGCCCGTAGTGCTCGCGCAGCGTCCGACCGGTGTACCCGCCGCGGAACAGCCCGCGCCGGCGCAGCAACGGCACCACGTGGTCGACGAACTCCGCCAGCCCGGACGGCAGCAGCGGCGGCATCACGTTGAACCCGTCCGCCCCGCCGCCCCGGAACCACGACTCGATGTGGTCCGCGATCCCCTCGGGCGTGCCGACCACCACCCTGTGCCCACGGCCACCGCCGAGCCGGCGCAGCAACTGCCGCAGCGTCAACGCCTCCCGCGTCGCCAGGTCCCGGATCAGCCGGAACCGGCTGCGGGCCCCGTTGACCCGGTCGGCCGGTGGCAACGGCGGCACCGGCTCGTCCAGCGGGTGCCCGGTGAGGTCGAACCCGAGCAGCTCGCTGAGCCGCCCCACGGCCCGCGCGGGCACGATCAGGTCGTCCAACTCCTCCGCCAGCCGCCGAGCCTCTTCATCGGTGGACCCCAGCACCGGCACGATCCCCGGCAACACCACCACCTGGTCGGGATCCCGCCCGCAGGCCGCGACCCGCGCCTTCAGGTCCCGGTAGAACGCCTGCGCCTCCTCCGTCGTCTGCGCCGCGGTGAACACGGCCTCGGCGTGTGCCGCCGCGAACGCCCGGCCGTCCTCGGACGCCCCCGCCTGGACCAGCAGCGGACGTCCCTGCGGGCTGCGCACGGCGTTCAACGGACCGCGAACCTTGAAGAACCGCCCCCGGTGGTTGATCTCGTGCACCCGCTCCGGATCGGCGAACACCCCGGCCCCCGCGTCCAAGACCAGCGCGTCCTCCTCCCAGCTGTCCCACAGCGCGGTCACCACGTCCACGAACTCGACCGCCCGCCGGTACCGCTCACCGTGCTCGACGTTGACGTCGAGGTTGAAGTTCTGCGCCGACCGGTCCCCGGCCGTGGTGACGATGTTCCACCCGGCCCGGCCACCGCTGATGTGGTCCAGCGACGAGAACCACCGCGCCAGGTTGTACGGCTCGGTGAACCCGGTGGACGCGGTGGCGATCAGTCCTATGTGGTCGGTCACGCACGCCATGGCCGTCAGCAGTGTCAGCGGCTCGAACGCACCGGCCACGCTGTGCCGCACGTCGCCCCACAACTGGACCCCGTCGGCCAGGAACACCGAGTCGAACGCCCCGCGCTCCGCGAGCACGGCGAGCCGCTGGAAGTGCCGGACGTCCGCCACCAGACCGGGCTCGGTCCGGGGGTGCCGCCACGCGGCCTCGTGATGCCCCACACCCATCAGGAAAGCGTTGAGGTGCAACATCCTCTCGGACATGGAATCCCCACCGTCACCGTGTCGGAACGAAACCCGACACCCAGCATGTTGACCCCGCTCCGACCCGGTCAACCGCACGACAGGCGAACCGGCTGCGCCTTCCAGGCGACGGACCAACGCACCCCGTCCCCGCCGGCACGCACCTCTTACGCCACATGCCCGTGCCGCCTCCATCCCGTGCCACTCCGCCCGGACTCTGTCCACTGTGGATCGAAGTCCGCGAAGTCGTGACGGGCAAAGGATCTCCGCAATTCCGAGGTCCGCGACGAGATCTTCAGCTGTCCTCGGGATGTTGGTACTATCGGCACCCGGAGCCTGATGCGGAGGGCGTTCGCCATGACGCTGTACTCCGAGTTGTCCACGGCCATCGAACGCGGCCACGAGCCACCGGTCACCGGCTGGGTGTTCGACGTCCTGACCGACGTGGTCGGCGGACGACTCCCGGTCGGGATGGTGCGGCATCCTCTGGGGTTCCTCTGCGTTCCCGCCCATCGGGACGGGGACGTCGGCGCGTGCGTCCACCTCTGGCCGGACAACTGGCAGCGTGCCGCGCCCACCACGTCACAGACCCACTGCCACAGCTGGGATCTGCTCAGCTGGGTGGCGGCGGGCGCGTTGCACAACCGGACCATCCAAGTGGTCGACACGGGCGATTCGCCCACGCACCGGGTGTTCGAGGTGCGCAGCGACCCGGACGGGGACCTCCTGGTGCCGACCGGACGGCTGGTCCGGGCCGTGGTCGAGAAGACGGAGACCCACCGGGCCGGGGAGTCGTACTCGCTGCCGGCCGGGAGGTTCCACGAGACGCTGGTGCCCGAGTCGGCGGACGTGGTCGTGACGGTCGCCCTGGGCCGGACGCGGACCGGGCGGGCGGACCTGTCCCTGGGCAGGCCGGACACCGGAGCCCACCGGGTGACCCGCCTGCTGTGCGGGCGGGACGAGGCCGTGCGGGCTGCGGAGGCCGGGATGGCGGCGGTCGCCCCGCGTTCCGCGTCCGGACGGGTCAGCCCACGAGCAACAACGCGCCGACCGAAGCGGCCAGGGCCGTGACCGCGAGACCCGCGCTGGTCCACACGAAACGCCCCATCCGCACCCGCACGCCGTTCGCGACGCACCGCTCGTACCACAGCAATGTGGCCAGCGACGCCCACGGCGTGACGATCGGCCCCACGTTGGTCCCGATGAGCAACGCCAACAGCTGGGTCTGGTTCGCCAACGGCACGACCGACTCGCCCGCCACGTACGCGGGCAGGTTGTTGACCAGGTTCGACAGCGCCCCGCCGGTCGCCGCCGCCCGCGCCGTGCCCAGCGGACCGTCATCGGTGCCCATCAGCGCGCCCACCAGGTCCGCCAGGCCGTGTCGGCTGATCGCCTCCACGACCAGGAACAGCCCGACCACGAACACCAGCAGCCGCCACGGGATGAGGCTCCACCGCAGGGCCGACCGGTTGCGCACCGCGAACGCCGCCGCGAGCAGCCCCGCCGCGACAGCGGACGCGAGCCCGATCGGCACGCCCGCCAGAATGCCCACCACGAACAGCAGGCACGCCACCGCCGCCGCCCGGAACAGCAGCCGTTCGGCGGGCACGTGGGGCGGCGGTGTGACGTACGAGGACCCCCCTCCGCGCCGCCAGTAGCAGACCCAGAGGAACCCGGCGGTCACCACGATCGCCGCGACCTGCGGTGCCCACATCCGCCCGGCGAACGCGGCAGGTGCCAGCGCCACCCTGTCGGCGGCCAGCAGGTTGGTCAGGTTCGAGACCGGGAGCAGCAGGCTCGCCGTGTTCGCCAGCCACACCGTCGTCATCGCCAGGGGCAGCGCGGGCACCCCCAGCTTCGCCGCCAAGGCGAGCAGGACGGGCGTGAGCAGCACCGCGGTCGTGTCGAGGTTGAGCACCATGGTGGTGACGGCGGCCAACCCCACGCACAGCACGAACAGGAGCGGGTAGTGCCCGCGCGCCATGATGGACAGCCTGGTCGCCACGACGTCGAACACCTCGGCCGCCGCCGTCAACTCGGCGAGGATGATCACCGAGCCGAGGAACAGCAGCAACGGCAGGAGTCGGCCGACGGTCGCTCCGGCCTGCCCGACCGGGAGCACGCCGAACAGGACGCACATGCCTCCCACGAGCAGCAGCGCGAGCGCGATCCAGTCGAGGACGTGCAGCCGGAGGCGTCCCGGGACCGGTGCCGACGGCGCTCGTTCGGCCTCGTCCGTGTCAGCGTCCAACCGCTCCTCTGACATGCGCCCATGCTCCCATACCGCTTTCGTAGCGCATTTGATACCCGACCGATGGATTCACCGGGACGGGGGTTACGACGGTCCGTTCATCCCAATCTCCACCCGGACGTGTCGCCGCGCCATTACGCTGGCGGCGAGTTCCGGGGGAAAGGACGAATCCGGCGGCCCGCACGGGCCACGAGAGGAGATGTTCCGATGGATTTGACGACGCTCGATGTCGTCGCCGTCCTGCCCCCGGACATGCGCCGGGCGGCGCTCGCGCTGGGCGACCGACTGATCCGCGACATGCGCGCACGGGGCTTCCCGTCACACTTTCGACTCGGGGCCCCTTACGACGGCGCGGACCCCTGCGAGCCGCACGTCTCGATCTTCATGCTCGCCGTGGACGCGGCCGAGGTGGCCGACGTGGTGGCGGCGACCCGCCGAGTGGCGGGCGATGTCGCCCCGCTGTCCGCCGAAGGCCGGCAGTACCGGCACAACCCGGCAGGTGCCCCGGAGTTGTATTTCCGCAAGACTGCGGCCTGGATCGACCTCCAGCGGCGGGTGGTCGACGCCGTGGAGCCGCTACGCCGGGGACGGCTGCGCGAGACCGATCCCGCCGGGGACGTGATCGGCGAACTCCTCGACGACCCGCGCACGGACCCCGCCCGCCGCCGCCAACTCGCGCGGTACGGCTACGACGAGGTGACCCGGACGTGGCCCGCGCCGGACCCCGCCGAGGACCGGTTCAACCCGCACGTGACGCTGGCCTGGCCGGTGGACCCGGAATTCCGGATCGGGCTGTCCGACCTGCCGCCGGCCCGCGATTTCAGCGGAACACTTCCGGGATTGGCCGTTTACGGTATGAGCCGCCATGGCACCTGCACCACCCGGTATGACGTGGCCCCATTCGGGGGATCGGACACCCCGAATGGGGCCAGTACGCTCGACTTCCGTTCTACCGCGAGCACCGGCCGGAAATAATCGCGGCACGGCGGATATTCCCCGTCGTGAAGCCGTGGTTCCGGTTGTTCCGCTCCCGATCGACGTGGGGAGGTCCCGGTGGAACCGGAGCCGGGTTCGCAGTCCCCGAACGGACCGACCGGTTCGCGGTCTCCGGCCCGGGGTCCGCGCCCGCCGCGATCGGGCCCGGTGGACTTCTTCGTCAGCTACTCGCTGGTGGACGAGGAGTGGGCCTGCTGGATCGCCCACGAGCTGGAGACCGCCGGCTACGCCGTCATGATCCAGAGCTGGGACTTCGTCCCGGGCACGCACTTCCTGGACTTCATCGACCGGGGCATCCGGGAGTCGGGCGCGGTCATCGCCGTGCTGTCCCGGCACTACCTGGCGTCCAACTACGGCCGCCTGGAGTGGATGGCCGCGCTCCAGGCTGCCCACGACCAGCCCGCGACGAAACTGCTGCTCCCCGTCCGCATCGAGGACGTGCTGCCCGACGGCCTGCTCGCGCCCATCACGTTCGTGGACCTCGCCGGGATCGACGACCCGGCCGTGGCCCGGGACCGGCTGCTCGAACGGCTCCGGCACGCGCTGATCGGACGCGCCAAGCCGGGTGCCGTGCCCCGCTACCCGGGTATGCCGGCGCTCCTCCCGACGGCCCCGGTCAGGTCGCACCCGACGCCGCCCGCCGCCCACTTCCCGCCGACGGCGGCCCGGGCACCCGGCCCACGTCAGGAGATCGGCGTCCTGCACGTCGCCGCGCCGCGCTTCGGCCGGGCCGGCACGGACCCGGTGGCACGGCTCGCCGCGCTGGAGACCGCGCTCGGCCGGTCCGCCGGCGCGGTGCCGCCGGAACTGGTCGTGCTCAGCGGCAGCCTCACCGAGTCCGGCGCGCCCGACCAGTTCGAGCGGCTGCTCGGCTTCGTCACGGGTCTGCGCTCGCTGCTGGGCCTGGAGGCGGACCGGGTGGTGCTGGTGCCGGGCAGCGGGGACATCACCGCACCCGCCAGTGAGGCGTACTTCGCCGACTGCCGCGCGGACGGCGTGCGGCCGGAGCCGCCGTACTACCGCAAGTGGCGGCACTTCAGCCGGTCGTTCGGCGAGCTGTACCCCGGCCTGGACGGACCGGTGTTCGACGCGGGCCAGCCGTGGTCGCTGTTCCACGTCCCGGAGCTGCGGGTGGTGGTGGCGGGCCTGAACTCGACGGTCCGGCACACGCACCTGACCCTGGACGAGCCGGGCGAGCTGGGCGACGCGCAGGTCGACTGGTTCGAGCGGAGCCTGCTCGCGTTCGAGCAGGCCGGCTACCTGCGCATCGGCGTCGTCGCGCACCCTCCGGCGGGCGGGGCGCTGGTGGACGCCGACGCGTTCGACCACGCCCTCGGCAGGCGTCTCAACGTGCTGCTGTCCAGCGGCGGCCCCGAGCACGCGGACGACCCGTCCGGTCCTCCCCTGCTCGCCGCGCCGGACGGAACCGCGCGCCTGCTGCGGTTCACCGGCACGGGTCTGGACGCCCGGTCCCTCGACGGCGACGCGGCCGACCGCGAGGTCCGGGTGGACCGGCCGTGGCACGCGGCGGCCCAGACCTTCGGACGCCCGGCAGAGGGCGGCCCGGTCCTCGTCGACGACCCGGGCGCGGGTCCCGACGACCTCCGGGAGTCCGACAACCCGGTCGACCTGCTGCTGCGCCGCGTCGCCGAGGTGTGCGAGGTCCGCCATCCCGGCGCGCGGGTGCGGCGGCTGCCGGGTCGGCCCGCCGCGCTGCTGGTGAGCTACCCGGACGGTGACGCCGTACCGCAGTTCCTGGTCGGCGTCCAGGTCGGCGAGCCCTCCCGGGACGACGTCGCGGGCCTCGTCCGGCTGCGCCGCCGCCACGGCGACGAACTCGGCGCCGAACTGGTCTACCAGGGTCCGCACCCGGGGTTGCAGCTGCACACCGAGGCGCTGCGCGAAGGCGTGCGGGTGCGCGGTTTCGCCGAGTTCCAGGGCATGCTGGACCTGCGCGGGTACGTGGCCGCGCAGACCGAGCGCCTCGGGCGCGACCGGGTGTACCCGCCGGACCTGTACGTGCCGCAGCGGTTCCGGGAGATGGCGGGCACGGACACGTCGGTCCGCGAGGACGTCGTGGCCGAGCTGGTGGACCTGCTGTCGGCCGACGAGGGCCGGTTCATCCTGCTGATGGGCGACTTCGGGCGGGGCAAGACCTTCGCGATGCGCACCCTGGCCACGACGCTGCCGAGGCTGCTGCCCGGCGTGGCCCCGATCCTGATCGAACTGCACGCGCTGGACAAGTCGCACACCGTCGAGGGGCTGGTCGCGGCGCACCTGGCCAACCACGGCGAATCGCGCATCGACCTGCGGGCGTTCCGGTACCTGCTGCGCCAGGGCCGGGTCGTGCTCCTGTTCGACGGCTTCGACGAGTTGGCGAGCCGGGTCAGCTACGACCGGGCCGCCGACCACCTGAACACCCTGCTGTCGGCGGCCGAGGGCCGGGCGAAGATCGTCGTGTCGAGCCGCACCCAGCACTTCCAGAGCGACGCCCAGGCACGCACCGCGCTGGGCGAGCGCGTCGGCGTGCTGTCGCAGCGCCGCATCCTGCTGCTGGAGGACTTCAGCCGGAGCCAGATCGACACCTATCTGGTGAACCGCTTCGACCACGACGAGTCGGCGGCCCGGGAACGAGCCCGGCTGATCGACCGCATCGACGACCTGGCGGGCCTGTCGCGCAACCCGAGGATGCTCAGCTTCGTCGCGGACCTCGACCCGGAACGGCTCGCCGCCGTCGCCGCCCGGGACGCGATGAGCGCGGCCGGTCTCTACGAGGAGATCCTGACGTCGTGGCTGGTGCACGAGCACCGCCGGGCGAACGCGCCGGGGGTGTCCCCCGGTCTGTCGGTGGACGAGTTGTGGCACGCCGTCACCACGCTCGCCGTGCGGATGTGGGAGTCCAACGAGGTGCTGCTGCGCCTGGACGACGTGGCCGAGGTGGCCGAGGCGTTGACCGGGCTGGCGGACGCACCGCTGTCGCCGCAGCAGGCCACGCACGCCGTCGGCGCGGGCAGCCTGCTGGTGCGCACCGACGAGGACCTGTTCGGCTTCATCCACGGTTCGGTGATGGAGTGGCTGGTGGCCAAGGACATCGCCCGCCGACTGCGTTCGGACGCGCGGCGCGTGCCGCTGCTGAGCAGGCGGCAACTGTCCCAGCTGTCGGTGGACTTCCTGTGCGACCTCGGCGAGGCGGGTGACCTCCAGGCGTGGGTGTCCCGGCCCAGGGGTGACGACATCGCCAACGCCAACGCGCTGAAGATCGGCAGGCGGCTGCGCACCCCGGTGATGACCGACCTGCGCGGTGCCGTGCTGCGCGGCGAGGACCTGTCGCACCGCGATCTGAGCGGCACGGACCTGACCGGCGCGGACCTCACCGACGCCCTGCTGATCGGCGCGAGGCTGTCCCGCGCGACGCTGCGCGACGCCCGGCTGCACCGGACCCGCCTGGACCGGGCCGTGCTGCGCGACGCCGACCTCACCGGGGCCGACCTGACCGGTGCCCGGCTGCCGGAGGCGGACCTGCGGGGCGTGCGGGTCACCGGCAGCCGGTGGACGCGCGCCGCCCTGGTGAACGTCGCCGCCGACCCCGCGCTGTGGACGGCGCCCGAACTGCGCGGCGCGGCGATCTCGCCGGGGCAGCCCGTGCTCACCGGGCTCCAGCCCGCCGGCGTGGGCGTCCCGTTCGGGTTCGAGGAGGGCCGACTGCCCCGTCCGCTGGCCTACAGCCGGGACGGGTCGCTGCTCGCCGTGGGCAGCGGCGACGGCGGTGTGCTGCTGTCCGACACGGAGAAGGGCGTGCCGGTCCGGACGCTGCACGGGCACTTCGACCGCGTGTACGCGGTGGACTACGGCCCGCCGGACAGCGTGCTGGCCACGGCGTCCGTCGACGGCACGGTGCGGTTCTGGGAGCCGGGCACCGGGGAACCGGTCACAGTGCTGACGGAGCACACCGCGCCGGTCTGGCCGCTGCTGCTGGACCCGGGCGGCCGACTGGTGGCCTACGGCGACGCGGCGGGAGTCGTGTGGGTGCGCCGGACGCCGGACGGCGACGTGGTGTGGCGCCTGCCCGGACACGCCGAGCGGATCTGGGCGATGGCGTTCCACCCCGATTCCGACGTGCTGGCCACGGCGGACGAGTCGGGCACCGTGCGGATCTGGGACCTGCGGACCGGTGCGGAGCGGCACCGGCTGCTGCCGGCCGCGGCCGGTGCGGGCTACGCCCTGGCGTTCAGCCCGGACGGCAGCCTGCTGGCCATGGGCGGGCAGGGCGGGCGACTGCGGATCTGGGATCCGGTGTCCGGGCGGTGCCGGCACGACTTGGACGGCCACGCCGGGCACGTGTACACCGTGGCGTTCCACCCCGACGGGCACCTGCTCGTCAGCGGTGACACCGTGGGATCGGTCCGCCTGTGGCGGATACCGGCGGAAGGCGGAGAGCCGACCTGGACCGCGTTGCAGCACCGTCCGGACACCGCCGTGTACCACCTGGTGTTCAGCCCGGACGGCATGACGCTCGTGGGCGGCGACAGCGACGGCACCCTCCGGCTCTGGGACGGCGTGACCGGCCGGGAACGCCACGAGGTGGCCGCGCACCGGGGCGCGGTGTGGCCGCCGGCCTTCCACCCGACGTCCGGACAGGTCGCGACGACCGGGCGGGACGGTGCGATCCGGCTGTGGGACCCGGTCACCGGCAGGCAGCGCACCGAACTGCGCGGCCATGGCCGCCGCATCACCCGCGTGGACTTCGACCCCACCGGCGAGTTGCTCGCGGCCGGCGGCAACGACGGTGTGGTGCGGATCTGGGATCCGCGCACCGGTCGCCAACTCCGGACCCTGACCGGCAGCGACGACCAGCTCATCTCGGCCACGTTCAACCCGGCCAAGCCGATGCTGGCCACGGCGAGCAACGACGGCGGCGTGCACATGTGGCACCTGGGCACCTGGCGTGCCGACCAGGAGCTGGACGTGGAGACCGACTACGTGTGGGCCGACGCGTTCGCCCCGGACGGCGAACTGCTCGCCACCGCCAACGACGACGACTCGGTGCGGCTGTGGTGGCAGGCGACGGGCCGCGAGGCGCTCGTGCTGCGCGAGCACCGGGGCCGGGTCCGGTCCATCGCCTTCAGCCCGGACGGCAGGCTCGTCGCGACGGGGTGCGACGACACGAAGGTCCGGCTGTTCGACCGCGATACCGGCGAGTGCCTCGACACCCTGCTGAAGCACACCGATCGGGTGTACGACGTGCGGTTCGACACCGACGGCCGACGGCTCGCCAGCATCGGCAACGACGGGCTCGCCGTCATCTGGGAGGTGGGCTCCGGCACCCCGCTGCACGTGCTGCGCGCGCAGCGCGGAAGGCTGTGGGCGGGCGCGTTCAGCCCGGACGGATCGCTGCTCGCCGCGGCCGGCGACGACGCGGTGATCTCGGTGTGGGACGCGGCGACCGGCGGGGACGTGCGCACGTTCGCCGGACACACCCGGCGGATCTGGTCGGTGGTGTTCAGCCCGGACGGGCGGACGCTCGCCAGCGGGTCCGACGACGGGACGGTGCGGCTGTGGGACGTGGCGTCGGCGAGCCCGCGCCTGACGCTGATCGGGTTGCCGGAGGCGTGGGCGGCGCTGACGCCGGACGGCCGGTACAAGTTCCAGGGCACGCAGTCCGGCGAGTTCTGGCACACGATCGGGCTGTGCCGGTTCGAGGTGGGCGAACTGGACGCCTTCCTGCGCCAGGTCCACGTCGTGCCGATCGAGGAGCCGTTCTGACGTTCAGCCCGGCCGGACGGCGCTGACCACGAGCGAGCCGCCCAGGGTGGGCCAGCGGCGCGCGGCCCAGGCCGAGCGCAGCTCACCGAACCGGGTCCGCCAGACGACGTGGTTGGAGCGCAGCGCGGTGGGTGTCAGGCCGGCCAGGCGCAGACCGGTCACCAGGAGTTCGTGGGTGAACGGGCGGATGTGCAGGTGCAGGTACTCGTGGAACGGGTCCACCTGGCGCGGGGCGTGCCCGGCGAGGAACCGCACCCGGTCCTGCGCGGTGGCCAGGTTCGGCGTGGTCAGCACGAGCACCCCGCCGGGCCGCAGCACGCGGTGGCACTCCCGCAGCAGCGCCGCCGGGTCGTAGACGTGCTCGACGATCTCCCCGGCGAGGACGCCGTCCAGCGAACCGGAGCGGAACGGCAGCGGCTCGCCGACGTCCAGGACGACCGAGTGCAGCCCCGCGCGGCGGGCGGCCCGGCCCGCGTCGGGCACCACGTCGCAGGCGATCGGCCGCGCGCCGCGGCGGGCCAGCACCGAGGCCACCTGCCCGCCGCCCGCGCCGAGATCCGCCACGAGCGGGCCGGCGCGGAGGTCGAGGTGGTCGCCCAGCAGGTCCAGCGCGAGCCGCAGCCGTCTGCCGTGGTAGGGGTCCCGCAGGTAGCCGGCCACCTCGTCCCGGGCATAGCGACGCCGGTTCGCGGCCGTGGCGCGGGCCTGTGCTCGACCCATGCCCACATGATCGCAGAACTGCGGGTCCCGGCGCTGCCAGTCGAGTGAAGTCGGCCCCGCCACGCGCTGTCGGGTGCCCGGCCGCGGCCGTGACCTGATTCAGTGGCTGTCCGGAGAGGCGGCGGCTGAAGGAAACACGGCGGATGCGGATCGACCACATCGTTTGGGACTGGAACGGCACCCTGCTCGACGATGGCGACGCGCTCGTGCGGGCCACCGTCGAGGCGTTCGCGCGCAGCGGACTCCCGGAGGTGACGTGGCACGGCTACCGGGAGCACTTCACCCGGCCGATCACGGAATTCTACGACCGGCTGGCGGGTCGGGTGCTGACGCCGGAGGAGCAACTCGGTGTCGACCGGCACTTCCAGGCGTCCTACGCCGAACTGCTCGGGCGGGCGGAACTGCACGCGGACGCCGTGCCCGCGTTGACCGCGTGGCGGGACGCGGGGCGCACCCAGTCGCTGCTGTCGATGTACCCCCACGACAGCCTGGTGGCGCTGCCGCAGTTCGCCGCGATCGCGCACTACTTCTCGCGGGTGGACGGGATGCGTGCCGACGAGACGCCGCGCAAGGAGCCGCACCTGCGCCGGCACCTGGCGTCCCTGGGGACGTCCGGGGTGCTGGTCGTGGGCGACAGCCCGGACGACGTGGCGGCGGCCCGGGTGTGCGGCGTGCCCGGCGTCCTGTACCACCCGGAAGACCGGGCGCTGGTGAGCCGGGCGAGGGTGCCGGACTTCGACGTGCCCGTGTCGCGTGACCTGTCGGAGGCCGTGCGCCGGGCACTGGCGTGGTCGGTGCGGGAACGCCATGAAGCCTGACCGGAACGGCCGCCCGACGTCGACCCGGAACCTGCGGCTCACCCTCGTCCGGTACTCGTTCGCGACCGCCTGCGCGGTGGCGGTGCTGGTCAGCGTCATCCTGATCATGCAGGACGACGCGCTGACCACCAGTCAGATCTACTCGGCGGTGGGTCTCAACCTGCTCGCGGGTGTCGTGTTCGCGCTGATGTTCGCCGCGCTCGCGACCTGGGTCCAGGACCGGCACACCCGGGACACCATCGCCGAGGGCATGACCGGCCTGGCCGACCGCATCACGCAGAACATGGTGCGCACCAACAGGTTGTTCCTCCCGTCGAAGCACTACGACGCACTGAACCCGACCGACACCTTCGGCGACGAGTACAACGAGGACATGACGCTCGACCTGGCGCAGAGCGGCTTCTTCGCCTTCTACGGCCCGAGCGCGCGCTATGTGGCGGCCCGCCTGCTGGCCGCCCGCCACCACCCCCAGCAGATCCGGGTGGCGATGATCAACCCGGGCAACCGCCGGGCGATCAGCCGGCGCGCGTCGGACCGCAAGTCGTGGCCCCGGTCGCGGGAGCAGCCGATCGAGCGGATCGAGCAGGAGTTGGCGGACGAGATCCTGATGAACCTGGTCTCGCTCTTCGACTGCCGCCGGCTGTGCCCGGTGGAGATCCTCTACAACGAGGACACGGCCGTGTACCGGTACGTGATGCTGGACAAGTCGGTGTACGTCTCGTGGTACCACAGTCCCCGGTCCGCCAACATGGAACTGCCGGAGTCCTACCGCTTCGGCAAGGACTCGTTCATCTACTCGACGCTGCGCATGGACCTGATGCGCAAGTTCGAGATCTCACCCCACAAGGTGACCTTCGAGCCGACCGACGACGACCGGGTGCTGATCGCGCACCTCCGCGCCCTGACCGGCCGTGAGGTGACCCCGACCCACCTGGCCCGCTGGCGCGCGGAACAGCAACGGGACACCGCCGAGTTCCGCCGGTACCTCGACACGTTCTCCGGCGCCTCCGCCGAGCGGGCGGCGCGCGAGCACCGACTCGACTCCTGACACGTGCGGTTCCGCGCACCTCCATCCGCCCCGCACTCAACCGGACGTCGTGGGGACCGTGTGCCGGGACGGTTGGTGGCAGGACCACCGCAGCAGCACCAGGAGAATGCACAGGTGCACCAGGAGGGCGATCCGTTCGGTGACGCCGACCAGCTGGGAGCCGGCGCCGAGGAAGGTCACCAGGAACACCGCCACCGCGAGCAGGCCGAGCCAGGCCAGTCGGCGCACCAGCGCGGCGAGCCGCCAGAAGTCCGGGTCGTTGCGGTAGTGCCTGCCCACCAGCGCGGCGGTCACGGGCAGCGCCAGGAAGGCGACCACCGAACCCGCGTTGTGCAGGATCCCGCCGAGCGTCCGCTGGACGTCGTCGACCGGGAAGGCCGCGGCGACCGCGAGTCCACCCGTCCACAGCGCGAGCAGGATCCGGGTGTACGGGCCGGCCAGTGAGCCGCCGCGTACGGCCCGGGTGAGTGTCACGGCCGAGGCGAACACCAGGAGCACCAGCGCCACGACGAACTGGAATCCCTCGGGGCGGTGGATGTGCTCGCTCAGGGTGTGGGTGTTCGCGTAGGCGGGGTCCGCGAAGTAGAGCACCGCCATGGACGTGGCCGACACGGCGAGGGCCGCGAGCGCCGCCCAGAAGGAGCCGTGCGGCGGGGGGCCGATGCGGAAAGCCATGATCGGAAAGTTAGCCAGGGTTCCGGTCGTGGACATCCGGCAGATCCCTGAGGTTCCCCCGGTGTCGCGCCACCCCGTTGGCCGAGCCGTGCCCCTCCGGCACGGCCGTCCGCTTGAACCCCTCCGCGGCCATGGCCTCACCCCACCGGTCGCCGGTCTGCCGGCTGAGCACCAGCGCCCGGCCGAAGTGCAGCCGGGCCAGATCCGTGCCCCCGCAGCCCAGGTGCGCGAAACCCAGACCGGAATTGGCCAGCGTCTCGCCCCACCGGTCACCGGTCTGCCGGCTCAGCGCCAGCGCCCGGCCGAAGTGCAGCCGGGCCAGATCCGTACACCCGCCATCGAGATGCGCGAAACCCAGACCCGAGTTGGCCACCGTCTCACCCCAGCGGTCGCCGCACCCCGTGCTCAGGGACAGCGCCTGCCACAGGCAGAGGAACCCGTCCGCCGGCCGGCCCGACTGCCGGAGCGCGTCACCGCGACCGGCGAGGGCGCGGTTGGTTCCCGACGGGTCCTCCAGCTCCCGGTACAGCGCCACGGCGTGGTCGAACTCGTCGGCGGCGAGTTCGTGCGCACCCTGCCGGTTGTGGATGAAACCCAGGTGGGTCAACGTCTTCGCCTCACCGCCGGCGTCCGCCATCTCCCGGTCGATGGCCAGCGCCTGTTCGTGGCGGTCGATGGCCGAGTGGTCGTCGCCGGACAGCCAGTGGGCGAGGCCGAGGTTCTTCAGCGTCTCGGCCTCGGCTTGGCGGTGCCCGGTGCGGCGCACGGCGGTGAGGGCCAGGAAGTGCGTCTGGAGCCAGTCCCGGGCGTTCCCCCGGATCAGGAAGTAGTGCCACAGCGCCCCGGCGAGCCGCCAGCCGTGGGAGTTGTGGCCGGTGCGCACCGCGACGTCGATGGCGGCGACGAGGGTGGTCCGCTCCCGGTCGAGCCAGGCGATCGCGGCGGTCCGGCCGACCGGTTCCTCCGCGTGGCGCGGCCGGCCGGCCGGCACGGGCGGACGCAGGCGTCGGCCGGGTTCCAGTTGCGCCGCGGCCTGGTCGGCGGTGTGCAGGAAGTAGTCGAGCAGGCGGCACAGCGCGGCTTCCCGCTCGGATTCCGGCTCCCGGCTCGCGACCAGGGTTCGGGCGTGGTCGCGCACGAGGTCGTGGAACCGGTACCGGTCGGCCGACGACTGGTGCAGCACGTGCGCGTCGACCAGGCCCTCCAGCAGCCGGGCCGCCCGGTGCGTCGGCAGGTCCGCGAGCGCCGCCGCGCTCCGCAGGTCGATCTCCGCGCCCGGGTACAGGCCCAGCAGCCGGAACATGCGCCGCTGCTTGGGCGTCAGCCGGTGGTAGGACAGCGCGAACGCCGCTTCGACGCTGCGGCTGCCGGAACGCAGCTCGGCGAGCCGTCGGTGCTCGGTGCGCAGCCGTTGGTTCAGGTGTTCCGTCGTCCACACCGAGTGGTGCCGCAGCCGGGCCGTGACGATCCGGATGGCCAGCGGCAGACCGCCGCACAGTCGGACGCTCTCCGCCACCGCGCTGGGATCGCCGCCCGCGGCCGGGCCCAGGACCTCGTCGAACATCGCGGTGGCCTCGTCGGTCTCCAGCACCTCAAGGGTCAGCGTCCGGACCGCGTCGAGGTCGGTCAGCCGGTCCCGGCTCGTGATGAGGGTCAGGCACCGGGACTCGCCCGGCAGCAGCGGCGTCACCTGCGCGGTGTCCGCCGCGTTGTCGAGCACCACCAGCATCCGCCGGCCGGCCAGGGTCGACCGCCACAGCGACACCCGCTGCTCGACGGGGCCCGGGATCCGGCCGTACGGCACGCCGCTCGCGCACAGCAGGGCCTCCAACGCGTCCGCCGCGCTCATCGGCCGCACGCCGTCGGTGTGCCCGTGCAGGTCGAGGAACAGCCGGCCGTCCGGGTACCGGTCGGTCAGCCGGTGCGCGGCGTGGACCGCGAGCGTCGTCTTGCCGACGCCCGCCATCCCGTCGATCGCGGTCACGTCGGCGGCCCGGCCCGACGGGTCGGCGGCCAGCAGCCGTTCCAGTTCCCTCCGGCGGCCGACGAAGTCGCCGATATCGCGGGGCAGGTCGTTGCGCGGCAACAGAACCGGGTCCGGCGGCTCCGCCGCGACCTGGCCGGTCGACGTCGGCAGGCGGTGCACGGCGTCGGCCAGCTGCCACGCCTTGAGCAGCGCGGTCGCCTCTTCGTGACTGGCACCGCACACCCGGACCAATCGGGCGATCAGCCGGACGTCGGCAGGCAGCTTCTGGCCCGTGCAATAGCGGTGCAGTGTCGACTGGCTCAACCCCAGCTTGCCCGCGAGCGCGTGATAGCTGCGCCCCGATCGGATTTTCAGCGCTTCCAGCAATGCGGCGAATTCCAGCCGCACGTCCGTTTCCGGCATGTGGTCCCCCCGAACGACATGAACTCCGCGGAAACACCCAGGATGCCACGGACCGCGGAACCTGTCCGGTGCCGATATTCACCAGACCCGCGCGGTGTCCCCCGTTCCACGCCCGTGGAACGACGACGGTGGAACAGCCACGTCACGGGTGCCGGCCGTCCACGGCGGTCCCGCCGACCTGGTGGGACGTCCCCGGTCACGGCAGCGTCGGCGGCGGGACACGGCCGGGAACGCCGGCGGGGGGGAGTACGACATGGGAAGCCTCGAAGCGCTCGGCTCCACGAGCGTCCTGGCCGCGCGGATCGTGCTGGCCGCGTTGTTCACGCTGGGCGGGCTGAGCAAGTTGAACGGTCCTCACGGAATCGCGGTCGCCGCGGTCCGGTACCGCGTGCTCAGGAAACCCCATGCGGCATTCGGGATCGCATTGGGCGCGGTCGAGTTGGGCACGGCGGCCCTCCTGCTGATGCCGGTCCCCTTCGCCGTGGCCGGGTCCGTCGCGGCGGGCCTGCTGTCGCTGGGCTTCGTGGCGATCTCCGTCCCGGCGCTGCGCCGCGGGGACCGCTTCGCCTGTGGCTGTCTCTTCGGCCAGTCCCAGCTCTCCTGGGCGACGCCGATCCGGGCGGCCGGGATGGTGCTGGCCGCCGTCGTCGGCGCGCTGGGGCCGTGGTTCGCGCCGCCCGTGGCCGATGCCGAGGCGGTGTTCGGCGCGGTCGGCCTCGCCACGATCGTGATCGGTCTCCCGTTCGCCGCCCACCTGTTCCTGCGTCTCCAGGCGATCTCCCAGAAGGGAACCGCGGCATGAACGTCGTGCTGCTGTGCGGGGCCGCGCTGTGGCTGCTGGTCCTGACGCTGGTGGTCTCGCGGGTGATCACCCTGGTCACCAAGCTCCGGGACACGGCCGCCGCGGCGGAGCCCGTGGACGAGGCGGGCGAGCCCGCGCGGCGCATCAACGGCCCGCTGCCGGCGGAGGTCGCCGCCGCGTTCGACCGGCTCGGCACCGGCCGCGACCTCAGCGCCGCCGCCTTCACCGCCGGCCACGCGCCGTCCGTGCGGCAGGCCCTGCTGGTCGAGCCGGACGACGTCGACCCCGGCCGGACGGTGTTCCTGGTGACCGGCGGGGACGGCGGCGACCTGCTGCACGAGGCACTCGCCTCGACCGGTGCCCTGGTCGTCCACGATCCCGAGGCCGGCGAGATCGTCCGGGGGCTGGGCATCTCCACACCGCTGGCCTTCGAGGTGTCCGCCGGCGAGGTCGTCGCGCAGTTCCACCTCGGCCGCGACGGCACCTTCGGGCGCTTCTCCGAGCTGATCCGGGCACACCTCGCCAGAGCCGGATCGTCCTGAGCCCCGACCGACCCCGACCGACCGGTCCGGAGGGAGGTGAACGAACGATGCGCAGCTACGAACGCCCGACCATCACGTTGATCGGCGGGTTCCACATCCACACCAACTCGAACTGCGGCACCCGCTGGGAGTGGATCTTCTGCGGTGAATCCAGGTGCTGAACACACCGGAAAGGTGAAGAGGAATGCGACGCTACGAACATCCGGCGGTGACCCTGATCGGCGGGTTCCGCGACCACACCAACGGCGGCCAGGGCTGCAAGTGGGAGTGGATCGGCTGCGGCTGGTGCTGATCCACCCGGCCGACCCGGATCGGCCGATGCCATGACCGCGCGGTGGGGGGCCCGCGGAAACCCCCCCGCCCCCCCCCGGCAAAACGCACCACCCCGGGGCCGCCCACA
>CBHFOL010000037.1:0-36632 GCA_965995405.1 uncultured Saccharothrix sp. | reverse complement strand
GGATCCCCACCCGGCAGCACAGGTCCCTGGCGGCGGGCCGCGAATTCGGCGACAGGGAGACGCCCAGCGGCTTCCCCGGGCCGAACGTGCCGTTGTCGACGGTGTGCAACTGGCTGGTGAACAGGTCGACGAACGCGGGACGCCGGTTCACGACGGTCAGCGCGCCGGCGTGGTCCGCCGGCGCGGAGACCGGACAGCCGGAGAGCTCGACCGCGTCCTTGGCGATCGTGCAGATCGAGCCGGCTCCGGTGCGGTGCAACCACACCGTGCCGTCCTCGGTGACCGCCGGGTTGCCGATCGCGCCGCCCGCCGAGATCGTCGCGGCCGGGTCGCCGAGCCGGACGACCTTGCCGGCGTTGCGGTAGACCGCGTACGGACCGCCGACCACCTCGATGCCCAGCGGGGACTCGTCTGCGGGCGACGGGATCGAGCCCGCCGGCGCCAGCGTCGCCTTGTCGAACAAGGTGATCCGGTTCGGGCCGACCACGTAACCGTGGGTGTCGCCTTGCAGGACCCGGCTGCCCACCTCGGCGTCCATCGGCAGTTGCGCGTCGACGTTCGCCGTCCCGCCGTCGACGTGGAACACCGCCCCCAGCACGGAGTTGTAGACCCAGTGGCCGGTCGTGGTGAACGGCGCGGCCAACAGGGGGCGGGTCGGTCCGACGAGCGCACCCGCCAGTACCGCCGCGCACAGCACCGTCAGCAGGGCATACGGCCCGATCTTCCGTGACGCCGAGCTCCTGGTAGTCACAGGTGCCAACCTATCCATGCTTCCCGGGACCGGTCCCCGACCCCATTTACCTGCGGTTTCAAGGGTGGATCCGGAAACTGCCCCAAATCCGGTCGATCATGGGCTGCGCGGCACTCCACTGGTCCCGCGAGGTCGATTCGTCACCGGCGAACAGCGAAAACGTCACCGTGTAGATCGTCGCCGCACGCGGAATCGCCCGGACCCGGGTGTGGAACCACATGGAGCCGGTGGCCGCGCGATGGGTGTATTCGAGATCGGCCGACGAACCGTCGTAGTCCACGGTCGCCTGCCGGAAATCGACGTTCTCCCGGTTTTCCCGCTGGGCCTTCGCCTCGTCGGTGAGGTACGCCAGCGCCGACACCCCGGGTTTGGTGGTGTCCCGCAGCACCCGCACGGTCAGCGGGCCGATCTTCGGGTCGACCTTCCGGCCTTCCCAGACGACGTCGCTGAGCGTGCCCTGCGCGGAGGGGAAACGCTGCCAGTCCGGCGGGATGCCGATCTCGAAGTCCAACTGCGTTTCCTGCTGGAGCTTCAGTTCGATCGGCGCGGACGAGGTGGTCGACTGCCGGGTGGTCGGCGAGGTGGTCCGCTGGTCACCCCGCGACTGGTCGACCAGGATGACGGTGGCCACCACCGCCCCGATCGTGAGCACGACACCGGCCGCGATCAGCGGACCGCGCCTCGGGCCGGATTTGCGCGACGGGACCGGGTCGAGCGTCGGATCGTCCGGCGCGGCACGTGTGGTCAACGGCGGGAGCGGCGGCGGCAGCGTGCGGGTGTTGGGCGTGGTCTCGTGGGCGACCGTCAGCGCTCCGCCCGGGTTCTCCGGCTGCGTGGGGAACTCGAACCGGACCCTGGTGCCGTCCGGGGCCGACGCGGGTAACACCGCGATCGCGGTCAGCTTCTCGATGGCCTGCCCGGCCGTCCAGCGTTCGGCGGGTTTCTTGCGCAGCAGGCCCTGGACGATCGGCCACAACCGGCCGATGCTCGGGTCCGGATCGGGTTCCTGGGACAGCGCCGCCGCCAGCGTGGCCTGGATGTCCGGGCGCTGGAACGGAGTCCGGCCGACGAGCATCCGGTAGAGCGTGACCCCGACCGACCACAGGTCGGCCGCAGGCAGCGCCTCCTCGCCCAGGATGCGCTCGGGCGCGATGTACTCCGGCGCGCCGGGGATCTGCCCGGTCGCGGTGAGCACGGACGCCCCGTCGATCACCGCGATGCCGAAGTCGGTGAGGACGACCTTGTCGCCCACCAGCATGACGTTGCCCGGTTTCACGTCCCGGTGCAGCACGCCGTTGGTGTGGGCGTAGTCGAGGGCCTCCAGCACCTGGACGCCGATCCGCGCGGCCCGGTCGGCGGGCATCGGGCCGTCGAGTTCGAGTGCCTCGCCGAGCGAACGGCCGGACAGCAGCTGCATCACGATCCAGGGCAGGCCGCGATCGTCGGTCACCACGTCGTGCACCGTGATGACGCCCGGGTGTTCGCTCAGCTTCGCGGCGGCTCTGGCCTCCCGCAACGTGCGCCGGACCTCCGGGTCGGTGTCCCTGATCTCCCGGCCGCGCGGCTGGATCTCTTTGACGGCCACGTCCCGGTGCAGGTATTCGTCGTGTGCGAGCCAGACGATGCCCATTCCACCCCGACCGAGCGACCGGCGCAGGCGGTACCGCCCGACAATCAGCCGCCCCTCGCCCTCAGTCACGACGGTAATGTACCGGCCACGGTGAGTGGCCGTCGCGAAAGGGTTGACATATCGCCCGTAGATACGCCCGCGCCCCGCTCGGGTCGCCGATCACAGTGGCCCATCGTTTCGTCGCCCGGAAAACGATTACGAGAAACGCTCATGACCTCTCGCGTTTCGGCCGTCGATTCCGGCGAAAGCGATTGCCGTCCGGCCGATTTCCCCGGTCGAGTCACCCGATCTTCGACACCCGCAGAATTGCGGACCGGTGGTCGACGAGCGCCGATTCGCGGTACGCCGATCCGACGGGCGCAGAGCCGCCGACGGGGCGCTGACCCGGCCCCGGGCCGTGGCTAGCGTCGAGACATCGGGGGCTCGTGCCGCGATCCGCCACGCGGCCCGCGGTGCGCCTCCCGACCTCGTGAACGAACCGACTCGGGAGGTACCTGTGCCGAAACGCCGAAGACGCGGCATCCTGGGAGCCGCGTTCCTGGTGCTGGGGTTGACCGCTCCGGCAACGCCCACCGCCGCCGCCTTACCCGAGCCGCCCGACGCGGCCGGATCCACAGCCGGCTCCGTCACCCTCGTCTCCGGTGACCGCGTCCGGTTCGACGGTCGGGACGTCGTCTCGATCACCCCGGGACCGGGCCGGGAGAACACCGCCTTCCGCACGTTCCACCGCGCCGGCCGACTGCACGTGATCCCCTTCGACGCCGCCGCGCCACTCGCCGCCGACCGGCTCGACCTCCGACTCTTCGACGTCACCGGGCTCGCCGAGGCGGGCTACGACGACGCGCACCGCGACACCGTGCCGCTGATCGTCACGGGCGGCCGTCCGGGCCTGCGCGCCGCATCCGGGCTCCGCGTCACCGGAGACCTGCCCGGGGTGTTCGCCGCACAGGCGACCAAGTCCGAGGCCGCCGCCGTGTTCCGGTCCCTGGTGGACGACCCTGCCGTCACCAAGGTGTGGCTGGACGGCCTGCGCCACACCGGTCTCGACCGCAGCACGGCCCAGATCGGCGCGCCCGCCGCTTGGCACGCCGGGTACACCGGCACGGGCGTCAAGGTCGCCGTACTGGACACCGGTGTCGACGCCACGCACCCCGACCTGGCGGGCCGGGTCACCGGCAGCGCCAACTTCACCGACGATGCCGACCCCAGCGACCGCGTCGGCCACGGCACGCACGTCGCCGCGACCATCGCGTCCACCCACCCGAAGTACCGGGGCGTCGCGCCCGGCGCGCAGATCCTCGACGGCAAGGTGTGCGTACTGCGCGGCTGCCAGGAATCCGCGATCCTGCAAGGACTCCAGTGGGCCGCCGACCAGGGCGCGGACATCGTCAACCTGAGCCTCGGCGGCGGCGACACCCCCGACGTCGACCCGCTCGAAGCGGCGATCGACCGGCTCTCCGCTGACACCGGCACGCTGTTCGTGGTGGCCGCCGGCAACGCCGGCCTACCCGGCACGGTCAGTTCCCCCAGCACCGCCGACTCGGCGCTGAGCGTCGGCGCGGTCGACCGGGCCGACGTCCTCGCCCCGTTCTCCAGTCGCGGCCCGCGCGCCGGTGACGGCGGCATCAAGCCCGACCTCACCGCGCCCGGTGTGGACATCGTCGCCGCCAAGGCGCGCAACGGTTTCATCGGCACCCCCGTGGACGAGACGCACGTCGCCGTCTCCGGCACGTCGATGGCCACGCCGCACGTCGCCGGCGCCGCCGCGCTGCTCGCCCAGCAACACCCGGACTGGACGGGCGCGCAGCTCAAGGCCGCCCTCACCGCGTCCGCACGGCACAACCCGGCGCACTCGGTGTTCGACCAGGGCGCGGGCCGGGTCGACGTGGCGGAGGCGATCACCACCGCCGTCACCGCCGACCCGGTCAGCCTGGGCCTCGGCGTCCAGTTCTGGCCGCACGACGACGACACACCCGTGGTGCGCCAGTACTCCTACCGCAACACGGGCACCGGCCCCGTCACCCTCGACCTGGCCGTCGAGGCCACCGGACCCGACGGCGGGCCCGCCCCGAACGGGGTGCTCTCCGTGACGCCCGCGCGGCTCACCGTCCCGGCGGGCGGCACCGCACAGGCCACCGTCACGGGCGACACCCGTGGTGCGCCGGTCGACGGCGTCTACTCCGGCGCGGTGGTCGCGTCGAACGGCCCGCGCATCCCGATCGCCATCGAACGCGAGCCGGAGCGCTACGAGGTGACGCTGAAGTACACCGACGACCGCGGCGCGCCGGCCGACCTGGTGTCCAGCGGGATCTCCGGGCTGGACAACGAGGTCTTCGCGTTCCTGGAGCCCGTGCGCGGCGTGGCGAAGATCCGGCTGCCCAAGGGCGACTACAGCCTGGACAACCTGATCCTGACGGACCGGGCGCGGATGGCCGTGCTGCCCCAGCCGCTGCTGCGGGTCACCGGGTCCACGACCGTCGAGGTGGACGCCCGGCTCGCCCGGCCGGTCACCGTGACGCCGCCGGAACCGGGTGCCGAGGAGCTGTTCGGCCAGATCCTGGTGCACCAACGGATCCGGGGCGAATGGGCGTCCAGGAGCGGCCTCATGCTCATCGGCGGCTTCCGCGACGCCGTGTCGCTCGCCCAACTCGGCCCGGTGCTACCCCGCACCGAGGCGAAGACGATCATCGGCGCGCAGTACCTGGGCGCGCCGATCGGCGACACCCCGGTGAACTACCGGCTGGTGTACGTCGAGCACGGCGGGATACCGACCGGCTTCACCCGGTCCCCCGAAAAGCGGCAGCTCGCGAAGGTGACGCAGCGCGCCGCGCCCGGCAAGCCCGGTCTCCGGCACAGGTACAGCGGCGTCCCGCTGGCCGTCGGCGGCGGATCCGGCGCGAACGCCGGCCTCCAGTTCGGGCCGAACGGCGAGTCCGTCGACTACGTCACCACGCGGGACGTGGCGTGGCGGTGGATGGTCGAACGGTTGGGCGACAACTGGTCGTCCGAGGGCAACCAGATCCACCCCTACCGCACCTACCGCGCGGGCCGTGACTACCCGCAGTGGTACTTCCGGCCGGTGCTGGGACCCGCGTACTCCACGGTCGGCCTGCCGGGCCTGAGCCGTACCGGCGACCGGATCGACGCCACCCTCGCGCCGTGGGGCGACCGCGACGGCAACCTCGGCCTGTTCCGTGCCACCACGGACCGCACCACCCTCCACCGGAACGGCGTACAGGTCGGTGAGAGCGACCACGCGGGCTACGGGCGGTTCCCCGTAGCTCCCGGACCGGCCGACTTCCGGCTGGAATTCGACGCCACCGCCGATCCCGGGGTGACCGAGCTGAGCACCAGGGTCCACGGCACCTGGACGTTCCGCTCGGACACCGTGCCCGGCGCGGAACAACGCCTGTTGCCGCTGACCGTCGTCCGGTTCACCCCCGACCTGGACGCGACCGGCTCCGCGCCCGCGCACCGGCTGCTCAAGGTGCCGCTTGACATCCAGCAGCAGGTGAGCAAGGTCTCGCGGCCGAAGGTGGAGGTGTCGTTCGACGACGGCAAGACCTGGTCGCAGGTTCCGGTATTCGGCCGCACCGCCCTGATCCGCAACGGAGCCCCGGGCTTCGCGTCACTGCGGGCCGCCGGCACCGACAGCACGGGCAACTCGTTCCAGCACACCGTGATCCGGGCCTACCGGATCGCGGGCTGACAGATGTGCCGGTGTGGTGCCCCGTGGTTCGCTCACGGGGCACCACACCGGTCGCGCTCAGTCGCTCCGGTGCACGGCAGCCTCGGCGATCTGGAGCCCACCCGTGCACACGTTCATCACCGCGAGGATGCCGACCGCCACCGCCCGGCTGTCGGGATCCTTGTCGTTCACCGCGAAGGCGTAGGAGATCCGCGAGATGTACGACGTGAGCGAGCCGGTCTCGTCGATGATCGCGATGCTCCGCTTCCCGCTCTCGGGTTTCCCGGCCAGTTCCACGAAGTGCCACACGGTGACGATCAACGCGGGCAGCGTCAGCACCCCGTCGATGATCGAACCGACACCGCGCCCGTCGGCCACCGAGATCCGCTGGAACTTGACGTTGCCCGCGAACATCTTCTGCGCGAAACCGCTGAAGATGACCTTGCCCAGCAGCCGGACGCCGGTCACGACCGTGCCGAACCAGGCGACACCCTTGTTGTCGACCGGGTCGCACGGCACCAGCACGTTGGCCAGTCCGCCGGTCACCCCGCCCAGCACGCCCAGCACCGCAGACGGGATGCCCCAGGGGTTGTCCGGGGACTCGTCCATCGCCTCGAACCCCGACACGATCGCCGACGACAGCGAGCAGAACCCGCTCAGCGCGTGGCCCGCGACGAACACCCCGTCCGCCGCCCCACCGGACAGGGCCAGCGCGGAGTACATCTCCTCGTCAGCGGATGCCGGTTTCCCGAACAAGGCGATCAGCGACTTGAGGTCCGGCGCGTTGATCAGCGCCCGGGTGTCCTCGTTGTCCGGGAAGGGTGCCGTCTTCTTCGCGACCTTGTACGCGAGCGTGGCCGGGATCGCGCCCACCCAGCACACCACGTCCAGGAACGAGAACTCGCCGATGCCGAGTTCGGACAGGATGTCCGACAGCACGGGGATGTGGATCGGCGCCTCGAACTCCGCCAGGGCCTTCTCCGCGAGCCAGTGGACCACGTCGAGCAGCAGGTGGACCACGTTCTTGGCGCTGGAGATCACCGCGTCACCGATGATGTCGACCAGCTGCACCAACAGCTCGGCCACCGGCATCGAGGTGGCCTTCGGCGCGAGGTCCGAAAGCCTGGTGAACGCGGTGCCGAGCGTGTCCCCTTCGCTGCGCAACGCCGAGAGCAGCGAGTCGATCAGCTTCGGCTCGGGCGTCGGCGGCGGGGCGGGCTTCTTCACCACCGCGCGGTCGGCGTTGCCCTGGAAGTGGTGGCCCAGCAGGGAACCGGGCACGTCCGCGCCGCTCGTCGGCTTCGAGTGGTGGGTGGGTGGCTTGTTCCGCTCCGCGCCCAGTCCGGAGATGTCGGGCAGCCGCCCGCTCCACTTGTCGAGGGCCTGCTGGAGCCCGGTGAACATCCGGTCGCAGTCGTCCCGGTATTTCGGTATCTCATCGACGTGGTGCTCCAGGTACACCCTGACGAAGTTCCGGAACACCTCCTGCGTGCGCTTGATGTCCCCCCACTCGAACAGGAACTTCAGGAAGTCGATCAGATCCTTGACCAGGGTCTTGATCTTCTCGTAGAGCCACTGCATCGCGGTGGCGACGGCCTCGACGGTGTTCAGCACCGCCTGGTAGACCTGCCCCGCGATGGTCACCACGAACCGCCAGAACCGGCCCGCCCCGTCCTCCACGAGCTGGATGCCCAGTTCGGCACCCCGGGCGAGCTCGTGCCCCACCCACGACAGCAGGTCGCCGGCGTCGGTCAGGATGGAGTTCTCCAGCCCCTCCAACGACAGGAGTTCGTACGGCAGGGCGATCTCGCCGCTGGGCCCCAGCCCGCCGTACGCCTTCGCGAGCTGCTTGTTCGAGGCCGCCGCCGCGTCGATGAGGTCCTTCCCGGTTCCCGGTGGCACCAACGGTTTCGTCTTCCCGTCCGGGTAGGTGATGGTCGCGTCGGTCAGCTTGTCGGCCGTGTCCAGGCCGACGGCCTTGCGCACCGGGCCGTCCATCGGGTTGATGACAAGGGAAACGTCGCCCACTTCGACGGTCAACCGCGTCCCGGTCAGGGTGTCGACCGGCTCGATGATCGTGACCGACCCCTGCCCGTCCGTCTTGAGGTGGACCGGAGTGGGGCCGAGCACGTAGTAGAGGTGGTCGACGTGTGCGCCGATCACGTTGGAGGCGGTCAACGTGACCGGCACCCGGGGCACGGGCTGACCGTCGGTTCCGGTGACCTGGACCCGGGTCGTGTAGGAGTCGACCGGGTGGGCGGGCTCGGTGGCGGAACCGGGTTCGACGGTGATCTCCCGGGTGGTCCACACCGTGGTGGTGGGCGACTTCACCACCTTCAGCAGGCGGTTGCCGTCTGCGGCGGCGAAGAACGTGTTGGCGCTGTCGCCCCGGTCGACGTACGGCGAGATGTGGGCGACACCGGCCAGGATCGGGATCGGTGTCCGCCAGGAACCGGGGTCGGTGATGCGGTCGATCGGGCAGGACGTGTAGAAGACCTGGTCGTCGGCGTTCAGGCCCCACACCACGGCTTCGTGTTCGGTGGCCGTGGCGAACAACCGGTGGACCCCGGCGAGTGACGGGTGTTTGATCAGCCGCGACCCCTGCGTCTTGTCGTTTCCCTGCTTACCGCTTTCCAGCAGGAACAACGAACTGTCGGCGGTGACGTACAGGTCCGTCGAGTCGTCGGGCCGCCGGCTGGTGGCGATCGTCTCGGGCCTGGCTCCGTCCGGCAAGGACAGTTTGGTCGGGTTGGCGGGCAGGCCGGGGTCGAACTCGTTGTACAGCGGCTGGTACACGAACTGCGTGGACGCGCCCAGCTCACCTGCCGTGTAGAACCCGTCGATGCGCTCCCCGGCCAGCCGGCCGAGGCAGTCGACGTACTTGCCCTGGTCCAGATCGACCGAGAAGTCGTGCGGGTACCACGCGTGACCATCGGCTTTCGTGGGGTCCACGTAGTACCGGGACACCAGGCGGCGGGGCTTGGTCGGGTCGCGCAGCACGTCCACCACGACGTACTCGGCGTCCTTCGCCTCGCTGATCCGGACTCCGACGATGCGCACCTCGTCGCGCGGGTGGGTGGAGTCGTCGTACGGGTAGAGCACCCACTTCGGGTCCTTGACCCAGTCCGTGCGGGACGAATCGTTGCCCAGGCTCAGGTACAGGTGGTCGGTGACCCCGTCGTGCACGACCATCGCCATGTTCACGACCGCCGCTCCGGGCGGTTGCGCGACCGCGAAGTCCTCGACGGTGACCTTGGGCTTCCCGATCGCCCGGGTCCTGTCGACCACCGAACCGCTCAGGTCCGCGCGCACCCACCCGTTGCGGTGTCCGGGTGTCTCCACGATCACCTCGAACACGTTCTCGGTGGACATGCTGAACAGCAGCGACAGCCCCGCGCCGGTCTGGAGGGCCTCGAACTTCGCGGTCGGGGCCACGATCGCGCTCGCCAGGTAGTTCCGGATCAGTTCCGTCGAGTAGGTGACGGTGTGCTCACCCATGGTCCGCCTCCGGGGCCACGTAGGTGATGAGCGAGATCAGGTCCTGGTGCTCGGAGAAGCCGGCGGACTTCAGCGTGAACGCCCGGCCGCCGGGGAACACGTAGTCCTGGACGAGGTCCAGCGACAGGTCGTGGAAACCCGAGGAGGCGACCTGCGAGGCCCAGGTCGCCACGTTGTCCACCAGCTTGTCCAGGTTTCCGAAGATCTTCCACTGGTGCGAGTTCTTGATGTCCTCCGACTTGTCCTCAAGCGCGGATTTCAGGGTCGGGGCGAGCCTGCCGTTCTGGTCCACGGCGAGCGTGTACGTGTCGGTGATCCTCTTGTCGACGACGTTCCCCTCGCACTTGTTCCAGTTCACCTTCGCGCGCACGTACACGACGAGGCGCTGGTCGATCACGATGGTGTCGCCGTCGAAGACGACGTTCAGCGAGAAGCTCGTCTCCAACGTGAGCGACCCTTCGCCCCATGCCTCGTCGTACGACCGGTCCGACCAGTCGAAGGTGAGGACCTCGGGCCCGGTCGGCGGGGCCTGGACCTTCGGCGACTGCCCCGCGTCCGCGCTCCAGCTGAAGGTGACTTTCGTCCACCCCGATTTCGCGTGCGCGTGGACGTCCAGGCAGTTCCACCGCACGTACCCGAGCAACCTGTCGTACAGGTACTTGGTGAGCCCGGCCCGGTTGACCGCGATGGCCCCGTTGGCGTCGGCCCGATCCGCCTCCTCCAGCCAGTTCCACGCGAACGGCTCGGGGTGGGGCAGCCGGTTGCCGTCGGTCGCGCACAGGTAGACGAGCGTGCTCAACCCCTTGTCGTCCTTGGCCGGTCCCCCGCCCGGCTCCAGGTACGGGGAGATCACCAGGTCCAGCGAGGTCGGTTCGGGCGTGCCGGCCGGCACGTTGGACCTGGTGATCCCGTACCCCACCACCGGCTGCTGCGCGGACGTGAGCTTCTTGTAGAACCCGCCCGTGAACACCTTGCGCAGCAGTCCGTTCAGCCAACTGTCGTCCGGTTCGCCGGTCTTGACCTCGATCACCGATTTCGGACCGACCTGCTCCAGGTCGAACAGCAGTTGCCGCACGCCGAACGTGTCGGGCTTGAGCTTGCCCACCTGGTCCCGCACGACCTTCGGGAGCTGGTCCACCTCGCCCGCCGCCACGGCGGCCGAATGCAGGTTCACCTGGGTCGTCACCAGCCACGGCACACCGCTCGCCTGGTCCGTCCGCCGCCAGGCAGCCGGCTTCCCGTCCTTGTCCAGATCGAGCTCCACGACGCGGAACCGGGCGAACAACGCGGTGTACGCCACCGACTCGGCCTCACCGAGGAACCGGACCAGGTCCGCCACCTTCCTCGGCGGCACACCCGGCGGAAGTCCGCTGCACGCGGAGAACCCGTACCGGAACTTCGCGGCGACGAGCTTGCCGATCCGCTCGTCGGACGGGTCGGTGTCCGCGGGGATCCCGAACGGGTCGACGCCGGCCTTCCGGGCGAACTCGTCGTGGTCGACCAGCACGTCCGCCCCGTCGGCGGCGGCGACCCAGCACCCGGCGAAGTCGGGCCACGACTTCGCGTCCGGTTTGGACAGGAACTCCTTGAGCGTGGCGTTGATGCTCGCTTCCGTGGTGGCCACCACGAAGTCGTAACCGTAGTGGGAGTCGGACAGGTTCGACTGCTTCGCACTCATCGGGTCTCCTTGGACGCGTCGAAGGCACGGACGTCCTGCGGGCAGCACACCTCCGTCGCGGGACACCGGACGTGTCCCACGACCGAGCGGTGGTATCCACGGAGCACAAAGGACGATCGCCCGCGCCCTGCACCCGGGCGCACGCTTTCCGTTGCGGGCAAGGGGTCTACCCCGGCCCGCGCCGGCGGGTCACGTCGTGTCTCCCTTCCGGACCACCTGCCGACAGCGTCCCGACTCCACGCCCCGGGAGACCAGACCCGGATGGCGATACCCACCGACGGAACACCCGATTCACTCCTGGCGGCGGCGCACGGACCACGACCGACGACTACCCGTGACCGCCCCCGAGGCGCGAAACCCGACCCGTGCCCACCAGTCCGCAAAAGTGCGGTCAGGTTCGCCGCGGGTGCGGCCTACTTCGCGGGCATGTAGCGCTCGAACCAGTCCATCACGCGGGTGATGAAGTCGGCCTGTGCGTGCTGGGCGCGGACCCCGTGTCCTTCCTCCGGGTAGATCACCAGCACGGAAGGAACTCCGTGTGCCAGCAGGGCCTGGTGGAACTCCTGTGCCTGTCCCGGCGGGGTGCAGTTGTCCAGGGCACCCGCGATGTTGAGGCACGGCGTGCGCACCTTGCTCGCGTGCAGCACGGGACTGCGGGTGTGGGCCCTGGTCCCGATCTGTTCCGGGTCGGCGTCCAGGAAACGGTTGCCCCAGCCCGCGATGTTGCTGGTGAAGCCCTGGCTGTACCAGTCGGTCACCGGGGCGATCGGGACCGCCGCCGCGAAGCGCGTGTCCTGCGTGACGAGCCAGGACGACATGTAGCCGCCGTAGCTCCCGCCGATGAGCCCGACGCGGGCGGCGTCGACCACGCCCCGGTCGACCAGGGCGTCGATTCCCGACAGGTAGTCGTGCGTGTCGGCACCGCCCATGTCGCCGACGACCCGGGCCGCGAACTCCTGGCCGCGTCCGGTGCTGCCGCGCGGGTTGGGGTTCAGCACGGCGTACCCGCGCGACACCAGCAGCGGCACCCAGACCGAGCCCATCGACCAGGTGGCGCGGTAGCTCCAGACCGGCCCGCCGTGGATGTTCACCACCAGCGGGAACGGGCCGTCGCCGGCGGGCTTGCACAGGACGCCTTCGATCTCCGTGCCATCTGGTGCCGTCCAGGCGACCGGCTCGGCCGTGCCGGCCACGGAACCCAGGTAGTCCGTCCCGGGGTGGGCGATCGACGCCAGCACGCGCTCGCCGTCCACTGTGGACAGCACGAGTCGCTGCGGCAGGTCGTACGACTCCTGGACCGTGCACACCCGGCCGTCGGCGGTGAACGCGCCGTCCGGGTGGAACGTGCCGCCCCCGCAGGAGGTCGCGGTCGAGAGGACCTCCGTCACGCTCCCCTCGGCGACGTCCACCACGCCGGCGACCGAATCGAGCCGGCGCTGACCGACGTAGCCGAGCCGGTCGGTGCCGAGCCACTCCAGCCGCGTCACGTCGGTGCCGAGCGTGTCGATCGGCCGCACGGCCCCGGTCTCCGGGTCGACCAGCAGCAGGTCCCCGGCGACCACCCAGCGGTCGCTGCACACCGCCTGCGCGACCGAGACCCACTTCCCGTCGGGCGAACCGGTCGGCAGCCCGAGCTGGACCTCGCTGCTCAGCAGCTCCCGGACGTCACCGGCCAGGTCGATCAGGCTGAGCACCCCGGCGTACCAGTCGTCCTCGCCCGGGGCGTCCGAGGTGATCGCGACGATCCGGTCCGACCCGCACCAGCCCGCCTCCCAGCAGTTGACGCCCTCCGGGGACACGCGCACGAGTTCCCGCGCGTCGGGCGTGTACACCCACAGACTGCGCCACGCCTCGGCCGACACGCCCTCGTCGACCCGGGGCAGCCACGACGGCGCGTCCCGCACGGACTTCTTGTTGACGCCGGAGCCCTGCCCGCCGGACAGCTCGGCTCCGAGGCCGGCGACACCGAGCAGGATCCGCCGGCCGTCCGGGGACCAGTGGGCGTACTCGACGGTACCCGGCACCCTCGGCGCGGGATCGGCCTCGCCGAACCCGCCGACGGCCAGCAGGTGCAGTTGGAACTCCCCCTTCTCGGCCCGGTCCGACAGGAACGCGAGGGTGCGCCCGTCCGGGGAGAACCTGCCCCACCGCGCGGAACCCCCGCGTGCCGTCACCTGTCGGAGGTGGCCGTCTTCGGCGGTGTAGAGGGCGGTCCGGGACGGTCCTTCGAGGACGTCCAGCACGTCGGCGGTCACCACCGTGCGCGTGCCGTCCCTGGTCACGTGCGGCTCCCGCAGGGCGGACGGCCGGCCGAGAGCCGGCTCGCGCAGTGCCCGCAGGTGCTCCTGGACCGCTTGGTACTGCGGCGTTTCACTCAGGTCCGTCAACGCATGATCCTCTCTTGCCGCCGACCGGTGGCACTTCCCGCCCGGCTACCGGCGCGGGTGGCGCTCCCCGGCGGAGCCGCACCGCGATCCGGCCATCGTCGCGCGACGGACCCGGGGCCGCACCCGACGTTCGACGACAATCCGGTGCCCGGCACGCGACACTTGTCGACCGCCGCCGTTCCGACCCGACGCGGCCGGCGAGACGGCGTCGGACCGCACGCCGCGACCGGCCCCTGGGGCAACATGCACCTGAACGAGTCGGGCCGCCCGGTCGACGGGACGAGGCGGCCCGGTAACGCGGCGGTCAGGCCGCCACTACACGATGGTCCACTCCTGGTGGGCGGCACCACTCGTGCATGTCCACTGGACGATCTTGGTGCGCGGAACGAGGCTGGCACCCTCGACCTGCATGCACTTGAAGCTGTGCAATGCCTTGAACTGGAAGTAGCCGCCGGGCAAGGCGACCTTGAGCCAGCGCTGTTGGAGGGTGCCGTTGCACAGCGAGTGGGTGAGCGGCGCACCGTCCCCGTTACCGTAGACCTCCACACATCGTCCGTTCAGCGCGGACACGATTCGGACGACGTTGCTCCCCAGGTCTTCCAGGTACCACTGCTGGTTGGGGGTGTACTGGCAGTACCACTGCACGAGCCAGGGGTACGGGGCAGGGCCGCCTTCCTCAATCGTCAGGCACTGGCCGCTGTGCCGGACCTTGATCATGTTGGGAGCGTCCGGTCTCGCCTGGGCCACGGCGGTGCCGAAGCCGAGTAAGAGTGCCGCTGCGATCAGCACCGTGCCGAGCCGGTGCGTGAACCTGATCATTTCGTAGCCACCCTCCTGCACGTGGAATAGGTCGACGGTCGCTCCGGCGGCTCTTTGTCGCGTGGAAATTCGACGGAATACACATGTGGCTTTCGACGCCGCGACACCTCCGGAAATCGGCCGTCACCGCCGCCGACCACCACCGGTTTCCGCACGCCGGAGAGGCGAGCATAGGACCGGCGACGTGGCCGCGACCAGCGTGCAGGCGGACGCTTTCCGGCACCCCGGCCACACCGCCGGTCGCGGTCACCGGCTCCGGTGCATCCGACTGGCCGAGACCTGCCGGATGCACTCGGCGGAGCGCGGGGCCGGCCCCTCAGCGGCCGGAACCCGGTCAGGACACGGTCGAAGACCGCCCCGTGGCCGTGCCGGGTACAGGGCGACGCCCACCCGACCCGCGACTCCGCCTACTCCCCGGCCGGCCGACACGACGAGGCGGCGGAACCCATCACATCAATCCGCGACCGTGCGACATTCCTTGCCACCAACCACGCGCGAGTTCCCGGAATTGCATCCCGGATCCGAATGCGGAGGTGCGCCACCGGACCGACCGCGGGCGCGGTGAAGTTGCGACCACGAGCCTTCGGAGTATCATGCGTCCCGGCCGGATTCGACATTTCCTGGAATAGGAAACATTCCTATCCCCTGATTGGCCGTAGCGATCGGAGGGCGTTCGGCTACGCTGGACCCGTAGGGGTGTCGATGTCCGTGAATTCTGTTGCGAGACCGTATTCCAGGGGAGATCCAGAACCGGGGTCGAAGATATCGGCGCGGCGGCCGTGTGCGGGGCACCGGTCGTCGCGGAGCCGTGACACGGGCCGGATCGGACGAGTGGGCCTGCAATCTTGTCTGGGGGAACAGTTGCTGCGTATCCATTTCGATGTGGAGGATCTGGCGCGGGTGCGGATGGTGGCCGGGCTAGGCGTGGTCGCCGAGAGCGTTTTCGCGCTTGATTTGTTCCGACGATCGGG
Organism: uncultured Saccharothrix sp.; assembly: GCA_965995405.1. Taxonomy (GTDB): domain Bacteria; phylum Actinomycetota; class Actinomycetes; order Mycobacteriales; family Pseudonocardiaceae; genus Actinosynnema. The sequence goes on along the minus strand of CBHFOL010000037.1, from coordinate 21,210 downwards.
TGGTGTATTCTAGCCGTGGCGGAGGCGGGTGCGCGCCCGGCTCGGCAGCCGGCTGGGCGCGATCGAGCAGGTGGCCGGCGAGCAACCTCCGTTGTCGGAGTTGTTGCGGCTCATCACGCGTCCCGGTACACCGCCCGGTCACGAGCCCGCGCAGCCGCGAATGCGGCACGTCGCCGAAACCGTGTTCGAGTTCGGCAACGCCGCCGTGGTGCCCTATTGGGACCAGGGAGTCAAGCAGCTGCGCGCGGAACGGGACGACCGGGCCCGGATCGCGATCTCGGGTGGCATCGAAGGACTGCTCAGCACTCTGCACCCGGCAGTGCGCTGGGAACCGCCCGTGCTGGGTGTGCCTACGGCGGCGGAAGAGGACATCCGGCTCGACGATCGCGGCCTGCTGCTCAGTCCCGCCGTGTTCCTCGCACCGAAGACGTGCGTGTTCATCGAGTCCAACGGCCACAGCGCGCCGGCACTGGCCTTCTCCACCCAGTCCAACCTCGCCACCATCTCCGAGTCGGAACGCTCGGTGGACGGGGACGGCAAGGCATTGGGGGCACTGCTCGGCCATTCCAGGGCAGCCGCACTCCAGGTGCTCACCGACAGCTGCACCACGAGCGAATTGGCCCAACGACTGGGGCTTTCCATGGCCGGGGCGAGCAGGCACGCCACCGTGCTGCGCAAGGCCGGTCTGGTCCGGACCACCCGCAACCGCAACGCCGTGCTGCACACGCTGACACCGCTGGGCGTCGCGCTGTTGCAGCGGACCGCCCTGAACTCCGCCCTGAGCCAGGACCGGCCCGCTTGACCCGCACCCTGCCCTCATCGGCCGCGAGCGCCCCACCGGTGCCGAAACCGCGCTGGGACGCGGTGCTGGGCGTCGCCGGCGGTCTGGTCACGCTGTTGCTGCTACTGGCCGGACGGCACGGCTACCACCTGGACGAGCTGTACTTCCGGGCGGCCGGGCAGCATCCGGACTGGGGCTACGTGGACCAGCCGCCGCTGGTGCCGCTGCTGGCCCGGGTGCAGGTGGAACTGTTCGGGGACACCGTGTCCGCCATCCGGGCCGTACCGGCGCTGCTGGCCGGACTCGTCGTGGTGGTGGCCGCGCTCATCGCCCGCGAACTCGGCGGCGGCGGCCGGGCCCAGGTACTCGCCGCGGTGGCCGCCGCGGTCGCGCCAGTGACCCTGAACGTCGGGCACCTCCTGGTCACCAACACGCCCGACGTCGCGGCCTGGACCGCGGTCTGCTGGCTCGTGCTGCGCCTGGCCAGGACCGGGAACACCCGGCTGTGGCTCGCGGTCGGCGCGGTGGTCGGCGTCGGGGTGCTCGCGAAGTACCTCGTCGTGCTGCTGGTCTCCGCGCTGCTGGTGGGACTGCTGGTGGCCGGGCCGAGGCGGCTGCTGTGGACGTGGCACCTGCCCGCCGGGGCCGGCATCGCCGCGGTGATCGCCGCGCCGACCTTGATCTGGCAGGCCGCGCACGGGTGGCCGCAGTTCGAGATGGCGGCGGCCGTCGCCAACGCCCTCGCGGGTGAGGCGCGGATCCTGTTCGTGCCGTTCCAGTTCCTCCTGGTCGGTGTGCTGCTCGCCCCGGTGTGGATCGCGGGCCTGGCGAGCCTGCTGCGGTGGCGGGCGTACCGATCGGTCGCGGTGGCCTACCTGTTCATGGTGGCGCTGCTGCTCCTGCTCGGCGCGGAGGGCAGCTACCCGGCCGGCTTGCTGATCGTGTTGCTGGCGGCGGGATGCGTGCGGGCCGACGCCTGGGCCCGGAGCCTGACCCGGCGGGTGGTGCTGTGGGCGGCGGTCGCCGTCAACGGCGTGCTGGCCGCGGTGCTGATGCTGCCGGTCCTGCCGTTGACCACCTACGCGGAGGACCCGGTGCTCGGAGCGCTGCGGGTGGTGCAACTGGACCAGGCGGGCTGGCCGGAGCTGGCCGACCAGGTGGCCGGCGTGTACCGGTCCCTGCCGCCGGCGGACCAGACCCGCGCCGTGCTGTTCGCCGGGCACTACGGCCAGGCCGGCGCGCTCAACCGGTACGGACCGGAACGCGGGTTGCCGCGTGAGTTCAGCGGCCACAACTCGTACGCCGCCTTCGGTCGCCCGACCGACGACAAGACCGTCGTGATCGCGGTCGGAGCGGACCGGGAGCTGTTGTCCGGCGCGTTCGAGCGCTGCGAACCGCACGGCCGGCTCGACTTCGACCTCCCCGTGTCCGATCGCGGCAAGGAGATCGTGGTCTGCCGGGGACCGCTCGAATCCTGGGCCCGGCTGTGGCCCCGGCTCGGCTGGATCGGGTTCCAGTGCCCGGGCACGGCGACGGCCGTAACGGCGCGCAGCCACGGCTGTGAGTGACCGGACCGGCCTCACCCGGCCGTTGGGTCACGGACGGCCGGAAAGCGCCGCAGGGTGGGGCTCAGCGTCGCGGCGAGAGCCACCACGGCCAGGCACCCCGCGCAGATCAGGATGCTGCCGTTCACCCGGCCGGTGAGGAACATCAGGATCCCGGCGACCATCGGCCCGACCGCGCCGGACGTGCTGGAGCACAGCCCGACGATGCCGCTCAGCCGGCCGCGCAGGCGGTCGGGGGTGACGGTCAGCTGGTGGGTGAGCACGGTGGTGACGACCGTGGGCACCAGGAACGCGATAACGCCGAGCACCACCCCGAGCAGCAGACCGGTGGGCACGAGCACCAGCAGCCCGGTGATCGCCGCGGCGGTCCAGGAGAACCCCAGGAGGATCACGGGTGCCGGCAGCGCGGCGTGCAACCGGGCCGCCACGCCGGCACCCAGGACGCCGCCCGCACCGAGCGCGGCCATGGTCAGGCCGGTCTCGCCGGCCCCTCCCCCGGTCTCGCCGGTCGCCGCCAGGACGATCAGCACCAGCGCGCTGAACGCCAACTGGCAGCACATCAGCCAGAGCAGGGTGGTCCTGATCGCCGGCTGCCCGAACACCCAGCGGAACCCGTCGAGGATCGAGCCGCGCAGCCCCGGTCCGGGCTCGCGCTCGACCCGGTGCGGCAGGCGCAGGAACGCCAGCAGGACCAGGGACGCGGTCAGCAACCCGGCGATGAACGCGAACGGCACCATGCGGTGGACGGCGAACAGGGCACCGGCCAGCGCGGGCCCGACCAACGTGGCGAGGTACGGGCGCGCGGTGTTCCGGGCGACCGCCTGCGAGAGTTGCGCCTCCGGCACGACCTGGGGCAGCGCGGCGTGTTCCGCAGGTTCGAAGGCCGCGCTGAGGATGCCTTCGACGGCGGCTGCGACCAGGATGTGCGGCAACGAGGCCACGTCGAGCAGCAGCGCCACGCCGAGGCCGATCATCGCGACCGCGCGGGCGGCCTGGCAGATGAGCATGATCTTCTTGCGGTTCCAGCGGTCCACCAGCGCACCGGCCGGCACCGTGGCCGCCCCTTGTGCGGCGGCGAGCACCGCCGACACCAGCCCCATCTCCAGCACCGAACCGGAGAGCGCGAGCACCAGCAGCGGGAACGCCACGAAGGCGATCTCCGCGCTGAGCTCGGAGCCGAGCTGGCTGCCCCACAGGATGTGGTAGTCGCGGTTGCGGGAGAGCGGGGTCGGGTCGGCCGTGCGTTCGACATCCACGTCAGTCGGTTCCGCGGTGGCGGCGGGCCAGTCGGCCGGCGAACTGGAGCAGTTCGACCGTGCCGGTGTCCGGGTCGCGCACGAACCGGCCGGCGAGCGCGGTCTGTCCGCCGTCCAGCTCCCGCATGGTGAAGCGCAGGTGGTCGAAGCACGTCAGCCGCGAGTGGCGTTTGCCGCCGATCAGCAGGTACAGGTGGCCGCCGTCGTGCTCGACCACGCAGTCCAGCTCCCCGTTGACGTACCGGCCGACGCACTCCACCGGACCCGGCACCGGAGGTCCCGGCGCGGACAGGGAGTAGTTGCCGACGTCCAGGCCGGTGGCGCGCAGCTCGGTGACCAGCGCGTCCCACATCGCCTGGCCGGTGTCGGCGTTGGTGGTCAGCGCGACCACGGTCCCGTCGGCCGGGTCGAACCGCAGGTGAGCCCAGGTGCCGCTGCCCGTGCCGTCGTGCCCGCACCACTCGCCGGCCCGGTAGAGCGACCAGCCCAGGCCCCAGCCGTCGGCCATGGGGAACGGTCCGACCGCGAGACCGGCGACCTGGTCGCGGCGCATCTCCCGCGCGTGGTGCGGGTCGAGCAGCGGCGGGACGTCGGCCAGGTGCGCGCGGGCGAACACGACCAGGTCTTCGGCGCTGAGCGCCAACCCGGCGGCCGGTGCTTCGGCGGCGGGCAACGCCTGGTCGGTGATGGGCACCACCCGGTCCCGGCCCGGTCGCACGGTGTGTCCGTCGACCACCGGCCGGGTCGGAGTCGTGCGGTGGTCCACCACGAACGCCGGTTCGATGCCCAAGGGGTGCAACAGGATCGCCTCCACCGCGTCCCACCAGCCCAGCCCGGTGACGGCGGTGACGAGGCGGGCGGCGAGCAGGTAGCCGGGGTTCGAGTAGGAGAACACCGTCCCCGGCGGGTGCACGAGTCCGGTCGGGTGGTGGTCGGTGTGTTCGGGCATCCCGGAGGCCAGGCCGGCGGTGTGGCTGAGCACCTGCCGCAAGGTGATCCCGACGTCCGGACCGGGCAGGTACTCGGCGAGCGGGGCGTCGAGCTCGACGTCGCCGTCGGCGACCAGCGCCATGGCCAGGGTTGCCGTGAACGGTTTGGTGAGCGAGCCGACCGGGAACGCGTCGGCGCGGGTCAGCGCACGGCCGGTGCCGTACGTCGCCTCGCCCGTCTCGATCGCGACCGTCCGGCCGGCTCGGTGCACGGCCAGCTGCGCACCCGGCACCCGGTACTTCCGGCACAGCTCGGCAAGCGCGTTCCGGTCCACGCGCTACACCTCCCGGTCCGGGTCGAGGTAGCGGGCCAGCTCCTGCAACGCGGTTCGGAACTCCCCGGCCGCCCGTTCGACGGCGGCGCGCGCGGGCTCGTCGGCCGGGTACGACCACGTGAAGCCCAGCCGGCCCGCGTGAACCGCGCCGACGATGTCCAGCGGACGTCCGGTGTGTTCGGTGACGGGGTGCACGGCGCGATAGAGCGCCCGGGCTTCGGCCGAGGCGATGCGGTCGGTGTGCCCGTGGTAGGCGAACCGGACGGCCGGCGGTTCCCTGAGCGTCAAACCGTTGTGGCGCAACGCGCCGTAGCTCAGCCCGTGGTCCGGCACCACACGCAGCCGCCGCCGGACCGCCTTGACCAGCGCCGACCAGTCCCGACCGGCCGGCACGTCGAGCGCGACCGGGTACTCGGCGGTGAAGCGGCCGACCGTGCGGACGAGGTCGTGTTCCGGGAACAGCTCCGTCCGGCCGTCCCCGACCACGCCGATCACCACCGGGGCCGCGCCGGTGCACTTGTCCACTGTGGACGCCAGCACGGCGAGCAGGACGTCGTCGGGTCGGCAGCGGAATACCCCGGGTGCCCGGCGCAGCAGCACGTCCGTATCGCGCGCACTCAACGAGATCGACACCGTGGCTCGTTCCGCACTCCCACCGGACAGCGGAAGCGGGGTGTTCTCAGGCAGCCCGGCCCAGTACGGCAACCGGTCGTCCAGCCTGCCGTCGGCGACGAGCCGGGCCAGTCGCTCCGCCCACCGCGGGAACGACGGCGGCTTCGGCCCGGGATCGACACCCGCCTTGACCTGCGCGTAGGCCCGTGCCAGGTCCTCGGTCAGGACAGGCCAGGACGCCGGGTCGGCCGCGAGCCGGTGCACGGTGAGCACCAGCCACGGCCGGCGGCCCGGCCCGAACTCGGCGAGCACGGCCCGCAGCAAAGGCCCGCCGGCCGGGTCCGGAACAGCCGACTCGGCCAACCGTTCCAGTTCCGCACGCTCATCGTCCACTGTGGACAGGGCTCGGTGCTGTAGCAGCTCGGCCGACTCCACCGGAACGACACGCTGTCGCCACCCGTCACCGGAACGTTCGTATCGCAGGCGCAGCGCGTCGTGTCGACGCACCACCGCATCCAGAGCGGCCCGCAATGTGTGGGCGTCGACGTCCTCCACCAGCTCTATCAGCACGGATCCATGCGGCGCAACGGAATCGTCGGCAAGGATCTCATGCTGGCCTGGCGTGAGGGGAATTTCGACGTGCGCCGGATCGACCTCCACCGGCTCGACCTCCACCGACCCGACCGCCTCCGCCAGTTGCCCGATCGTCGGGTGCACGAACAGGTCCCTGGACGAGATCCGCAGCCCGGCCTCGCCGGCCAGGAACACCACCTGGATGCTGAGCACCGAATCCCCGCCCAGTTCCAGGAAGTTGTCCGTCACCCCGACGCGGTCGACGTCCAGCACCCGCGCCCAGATGTCCGCCAGCACGCACTCGGTGTGCGTGCTCGGCGGCACGTACGAGCCGGCGCGCTCCCCGGCGTGCTCCGGTGCCGGCAGCGCCCCCCGGTCCACCTTGCCGTTCGGGCTCAACGGCAACGCGTCCAGCACCACGAACGCCGACGGCACCAGGTAGTCGGGGAGGCGTTCGCCGAGGAAAGCCCGCAGGTCGCTGTCCGCCGGCGCGGTCGCGGTCGCGTTCTCGACGGTCAGGTACGCCACCAACCGCCGGTCGCCGGGCCGGTCCTCCCGGGCCACCGCCGTGACCTGGGCGATGGCGGGATGCGTGCCGAGCACCGCCTCCACCTCCCCCAACTCGACGCGGAAGCCACGGATCTTGACCTGGTGATCGGTGCGGCCCAGGTATTCCAGCGCACCGTCGGGACGCCGGCGCACCAGGTCCCCGGTGCGGTACATCCGCTCGCCGGCCGGCCCGAACGGTGCCGCGACGAACCGCTCTGCGGTCAGCCCGGGTCGTGCGTGATACCCCCGGGCCACCCCGGCACCGGCGATGTACAGCTCGCCGGGGATCCCGACCGGCACCGGTTCGAGCCGGCGGTCCAGCACGTACACCCTGGTGTTGGTGATCGGCTGCCCGATCGGCGGCGGGCCGGCCGTCCCGGGCGCGAGCACGGCGGCGGTCGACCAGATCGTCGTCTCGGTGGGGCCGTACACGTTGGTCACCGACCGCGCCGACCCGGTCAGCGACTCGGCCAGGTCAGGTGACAACGCCTCGCCGCCGACCAACACCCGGACGCCCGCCAGCACGTCGCCGGCCGCCCGCGTCACCAGCCGCCACAGGCTGGGCGTCGCCTGCATCACGGTCACGCCCGCGTCCCGGATCACCAGCCGCAGGCGCTGCGGGTCGTGCACCAGGTCGCGGTCGGTCAGCACCACCGTGGCACCGCTGACGAGCGGCACGAACAGTTCCAGGTGGGCGATGTCGAACCCGATCGTGGTGACGGCCAGCAGCCGGTCAGTCGGCCCGAGCCCGATCCGGTCCCGCATGTCGACCAGGAAGTTGCGCAGGTTCCCACGGGTCACCGTCACGCCCTTGGGACGACCGGTGGAGCCCGACGTGTAGATCAGGTAGGCGGCGTTGTCGTGGTGCGCAGGCTCTCCGAAGGATCCGGGCGGGATATCCACCGTGTCCAGCAGCAGGCGGGGCACGTCTGTTGGTACCAGTCCGTCGTGCGCCGCGCAGGTGAGAACGAGCACGGGTGCGGCGTCGGCCAGCACGAACGCGATGCGCTCGGCGGGGTGGTCGGGGTCCACCGGCAGGTAGGCCGCCCCGGCGCGCAGCACCGCGAGCATCGCCACGACCAGGTCGGTAGTGCGCGGCAACACGAGGCCGACCACCTGTTCCGGGCCCACGCCGCACGCACGCAGGTGACTCGCGAGGCGGTCGATCCTGGCGTCCAGCTCGGCGTAGGTCAGTTCATCGTCGCCGAAGACCAGCGCCGTGGCAGCGGGGTCGCTGCGCACCTGGGCGTCGAACAGGTCCAGCAGGTCCGCGTCGGCCGGGACCGACGCGGCGGTCTCGTTCCACCGCACCAGGACCTGGTCCCGTTCCGGCGCGGTCAGCACCGGCAGCCGGGCGACGGGCTGCTCCGGGTCAGCGGCGATGGCGTCGAGCAGGGTCGTCAGGTGCCCGGTCAGCCGGTCGATGGTGCCGGCGTCGAACAGCTCCGGGTCGTAGCCGACCCAGAGGTGCAGCTCGCGGTCCGCGTAGCAGGTCAAGGTGAGGGCGTAGTTGGTGTGTTCCCGGTCGGTCTGCTCCCGCACCCGCAGGCCGTTGCGCGCGGCGATTTCGTCGTCATGAGGGAAGTTCTCGAACACCACGACGCTGTCGAACAGCCCGGTCTCCCTGGGGATCCCGCTCCAGCGCTGGAGTTGCGCCAGCGCGACGTACTCGTACTGGCGGGCGTCGACCTGCTCGGACTGGAGGTTTCGCAGCCAGGACCCCACCTCCAGGTCGCCGTCCACGTCGGCTCGGACCGGCAGGGTGTTGATGAACAGGCCGACGATCCCGTCCGAGCCGGGCAGGTCCGCCGGGCGTCCGGACACCGTCGCGCCGAAGCACACGTCCCGCTCGCCGCTGTAGCGTGACAGCAGGATGGCCCAAGCGCCCTGGATCAGGGTGTTCACCGTGACCCTGGTGTTCCGGGCGCACTCGTGCAGCCGGGCCGCGCGGTCGGCGGGCAGCCGCAGCTCCACCGAACCCGTGGACGAGGTGCCGTGTGCAGGTGCCGGGGCGCGGTCGAACGGCAGCGGGGTCGGTGCGGTGAACCCGGTCAACGCCTTGCGCCAGTACCGTTCAGCGGTGGTCTGGTCCTGGTCGGCCAGCCAGGCCACGAAGTCCCGGTACGGGCGACGGGTCTTCGGCGGAATCGACCGACCGGCCTGTCGGTGCGCGTACTGGTCGAACACCTCGGAGAGCACGTCGGCGAAGCTCCACCCGTCCAGCAGCAGGTGGTGCACGGACCAGATCACCCGGACCGCATCGTCGGACAGCCGGGCGAGGGACAACCGCATCAACGGCGCGGTGGCGAGGTCGATGTCCGCCGCGACACAGCGTTCCCACAGCCCGTGTGCCTCGTCCTGTTGCCGCTGTTCGGTCAGGCCCCGCCAATCGTGGTGGGACACCGGGAGCACAACGTCCCGGTACACCGCTTGCAACGGCACACCGTGGTTCGCCACAATCGCCGTCCGCAGCACCGGGGTCCGGTCCACCACCGACTGCCACACCTCCGCAAGCAGCGCGGGATCACGGACCCCGTCCAGCACCATCGTGGAGTGCGTGACGTAGACGTCGCCGTCCTGGTCGGCGAGCGAGTGGTACAGCATTCCGGTCTGCATGGGCGTCAACGGGTAGATGTCGTCCACCAGTCCGCCGGCGCGCACGATTCCATCCACAGTGGACTGGTCGAGCGCTGCCAGCGGGAAGTCGGACGGCGTGCGACCACCTGCGTCCCGGCCCCGGCAGTATTCGATGATCTGCTCAAGCGCGGCCACGAACGCGGTCGCCAACCGGAGGACCGTGGCCTCGTGGTGCCGGTTGGCGGAGTATTCCCAGGTGAACTCCAGCCGACCGTCGCGTGCCAACCCGGTGATCTCGATCAACCACTGCCGAGCGTGGCTCTGGTCCTCCTCTGCGGACGGGTTCTCGCACCAGCCCCGGTACAGGCTCGCATCGTCGTCGGCGTCGGTATCGAAGTGACCGTGGTAGTTGAAGGCGACTTCGCAGGCACGGCCCCGGCCCAGCACGCCGGGCTCGCCAAGGTACCGCAGGGCACCGTAGCCTAGTCCGTGTGCGGGGATGGCACGCAGTTGCTCTTTCACCGACTTGATCACGTCACCCCAGCCGGCGCGGGGCATGGTGAGCGCGACCGGGAACAGGCTGGTGAACCAGCCTACGGTGCGGGACAGGTCGACCTCGTCGAACAGGCCCTCCCGACCGTGGCCCTCCATCTCGACCAGGACAGTGGGGTCGCCGACCCAGTCGGCCAGCACCCGGCCCAGCGCGCTCAGCAGGATGTCGTTGACCTGGGTCCGGTAGGTCTCGGGCACGTCCTGGAGCAGTTCCCTGGTGGGGCCGGCGTCCAGGCTTACGGACACCGATCGCGTGGAGCCGACCGTGTTCGCGCCGTTGGCGTCCACCGGCAGCCGGGCAGCCCGTCGGGTGGTCTGCTCGACCTGCGTCCAGTGGTCCAGTTCGTGGTCCAGGCCGCCGGACTCCACGTGCTCGGCGAGCCGCCGCGACCATTCCCGGAACGAGGTGGACTTCGGCCCGAGGTCGATTCGTTCGCCGCGCCGGGCCTGCCGGTACCCGGTGTCCAAATCGGACAGCAGGAGGCGCAGGGACACGCTGTCGACGACCAGGTGGTGGATAGTGACGAACAGCCTCGGCCGTCGGCCGTCACCGAGGTCGAAGAACAACGCCTGGCACAGCGGCCCGGTGTGCAGGTCGAACCCGGCTTGGGCCGCGCCGCTCGCATCGCGCATCGCGGTGTCCTGCTCGTCGGCTCCCAGACCGGTGAGGTCGAACCGGCGCAGTGTCGCGACCTGGTCGGTGCCGGCGATGGCGAGTCGCCATTGTCCGTCGGTGTGCTCGGCGTGCATCCGGAGTGCGTCGTGATGCTGTGGCAGTGCGGCGAACGCCGTGGCCAGTGCGTCGACGTCCACGTCGGGGGCGAGTTCCACGAACAGCGACTGGTTGAAGTGCGCCGGGCTGTCGCCGAACCGCTCCAGGAACCAGCGCTGGACGGGTGTGGGCACCACCTCGCCGATCACCGGGCCCTGGTCCGCCGGCGGCCGTTCCGTCTCCGCGATTTCGGTCACGTCGGTAGCCAGCTCGGCCACGGTCTGCCGCAGGAACAACTGTTTCGTGGTCACCCGCAGACCGGCTTGCCGGGCCCGGGACACCACCTGGAGGCTGAGGATGGAGTCGCCGCCGAGGTCGAAGAAGTTGTCCTCGATGCCGACTCGGTCGGCGTCCATGCCGAGCGCTTCGGCCCAGATCGCCACCAACCGCGACTCGACCTCGTTGCGTGGCGGTACGTAGCGGTCGCCGCTCGGGTCAGGGTGTTCCGGGACGGGTAGTGCCCGGCGGTTGAGCACTCCGCTGGGCGAGAGTGGCAGTTCGTCAAGAACGAGGACGGCCGTGGGCACCATGTAGCCGGGCAGCGTGCCCGACACCGCCGCCCGGATCGCCGCCGGGTCGAGCACCACGCCGTCGGCCGGCACCACATAGCCCGCGAGCCGCACATGCCCTGCGGTGTCGCGGTGTGTGGCTGCTGCGGCGGCGGCGACACCGGGACAGGCCATCAACGCGGCTTCGACTTCGCCCAACTCGATCCGGTAGCCACGAACCTTCACCTGATCGTCAGTCCGGCCCAGGTATTCGAGATTGCCGTCCGGACGCCACCGACCCAGATCGCCCGTCCGATAGAGCCGACCTCCAGCCGTGAACGGATCGTCCAGGAACCGTTGGGCGGTCAACTCCGGCTGATTCCAATACCCTCGCGCGACGCCGTTGCCGCCGATGTACACCTCGCCGGGAACACCCACCGGCACCGGACGCATCCACGAATCCAGCACATAGACCCGAGTGTTCGCAAACGGCCGGCCGATCGGCACCAACGCGCTGTCCGCAGCGTATTCGACCGGCACCGCAAAGACAGTGGAGTCGACAGTCGTCTCGGTGGCACCGTAGGCGTTCACCACCAACGTCTCCGGCCCCACGTGCCGGACCACTTCAGCGCAGTCGCCCACCCGCCAACCCTCCGACCCGACTGCCAGGACCCGTAAGGAATCCAGTCGACGTCCTCGCCAAGCAGCCTCCGCAGCCAGGGCCTTCGCCAACGACGGCACCGTCACCAGCACGGTGGCCCGGCTTTCCTCCACGAGGTCCAGCAACGCCACCGGATCGGTGACAACATCGGACGGGCAGACGATCATCGTTCCGCCGAACATCGCCGAGAGCAGAAAGTCCCCGAAAAACAAGTCCACCGACAGACTCGACACCGACACACACCGAGGCATCAGTTCAGCCAAGCCATACCGCACATCCCACGCCCGCCACATGTGGAACACACTCCGATGCTCCACCATCACACCCTTAGGCCTACCCGTCGAACCCGACGTGTACACCACATACGCCAAGTCATCGACCGTCACGGATGTCACCGGCGGATCCACCGGACACGCCTCAATCAGGGCACGATCATGGTCCAACATCTCCCCAGTGATCACCACCGGGGCCGCCGCATCCGACACCATCACATCACGCAGCCCGGCAGGGTATTCCGGATCCAGCGGAACGAACGCGCCACCCGCCTTCAACACCGCGAGCAACGCCACCACCGCATCCACACCACGCTCAAGACACACAGCCACCAATACACCCGGCGCAACACCCAACCCCACCAGATAGTGCGCCAACCGATTCGCCCGCACCTCCAACCCACCGAAACTCAACTCGTCTACGCCACACCGCAACGCCACCGCACCCGGCGTCCGAACCGCCACCTCCGCGAACACCTCATGCACCAACCGAACCGGCCCGAACTCCACGTCGGTGTCGTTACACGCCAGCACCAACTCACGGCGTTCAGCCTCCGACAACATCCACACCGACTGCAACGGCTCACTCGTGTTACGCGCCACCGCCTCCAACAATTGGGCCAGATGGCCCGCCATCCGATCCACAGTGGACCGGTCGAACAGGTCGGTGCTGTAGCCGATGGCGGCCACCAACGTCCCGTCCCGCTCGGCGTACTCCACGTTGAAATCGTGGCTGATGTCATCGACCACGAACGGGACTTCCTCGACGGTCAGGCCGGCCAGCTCGACCGGCTCGACCGGGGTGTTCTGCAACCCGATCATGACTTCCACCAACGAGTTGCGGCTGGCGTCCCGGTCCGGCCGGGTCAGTTCCACCAGCCGCTCGAACGGCACGTCGTCGTGCGCGAAGGCATCCAGGACGGTCGTCCGCACCTCGGACAGCAGCTCGGCGAAGGACCGCGATTCGTCTACATAGGAACGCAGCACCACCGTGTTGACAAAGAAGCCGACCAGCTTCTCCAGGCCCGCCATTCCACGGCCGGAAGTCGCCGTGCCGACCGTGATGTCCTGCTGCCCGGAGTGACGGGCAAGCAGCACTTTGGTCGCGGCCACCAACGTCATGAACAGGGTCGCGCCGTGTGTCCGGGAAACGTCCTTCAGCCCACTGAGCACCCACGGCGGCAGCTCGAAGAAGTGCACGGCACCGGACGAGCCCCGCACGGCCGATCGCGGCCGGTCGGTGGGCAGCTCCAACGCGGTCATCCCCCGCAGCTGGTGCGTCCAGTACTCGATGTGCTCGTCCAGGGCCGCGCCGGACAGGTGATTTCGTTGCCACACCGCGTAGTCCGCGTACTGCACCGGCAGCGGCGCGGGTTCGGCCCGTTCACCCCGGACGGCGGCGGAGTAGCCGATCCCCAGCTCGCGCACGAGCAGGCCCATCGACCAGCCGTCGGTCACGATGTGGTGCAGGCTCAGGATCAGCACGTGATCGTCGGTACCGAGGTGCGCCAGCACCGGCCGGAACACCGGGCCACGGCGCAGGTCGAACGGCCGCGAAGCCTCCACCCGGATGAGCCGGGCAACCGCAGGCTCGCGCTCGGACTCGGCGAGGTCGGACAGGTCGACGGTGCGCAGCGGCGTGTCGACGGTGGCGTGGACGATCTGCACACCCCGTCCGTCCACGGTGTCGAAGGTGGTGCGCAGCGGCTCGTGCCGCGCCACCAGTTCGCGCAGCGCAGTCTCCAGCGCGGCGACGTCGAGCTTCCCTCGTAGCCGGTAGCTGTCGCCCGAGTTGTACTCGACGCTGTCCGGATCGAACTCGTGGAGGAACCACAAACGCTGTTGGGCGAACGACAACGGCAGCGGCCCGGCTCGCTCTACGACGTCGATCGCTGGTGCTTCCACGACGTCACCCGTCTCGGCCGGCAGGTGCTCGGCGAGCCCGGCGATGGTCGGCCGGTCGAACAACTGGCGGAGCGAGAGCGCCACCCCGAACCGGGTACGCGTCCGGGACACTATCTGGAGGCTGAGGATCGAGTCGCCGCCGAGGTCGAAGAAGTTGTCCTCGACACCGACTTTGTCGACGTCCAGGCCGAGCACCTCGGCCCAGATCGCGACCAACCCCGACTCGACTTCGTTACGTGGCGGGACGTAGTGCTCGTTGGTCTGCTCGGGCACGGGTAGCGCACGGCGGTTGAGCACACCACTCGGTGACACCGGCAACTTGGGCAGCACCATGATCGCCGAAGGCACCATGTAGGCCGGCACCCGGCTCGACAGGAACGCTCGTACCGCATCGACATCCGGCGCGTCGCCGGTCAGCACCACGTAGCCGGCAAGCCGGGTGTGCCCGTTCCCGTCACGGTGCGCGGCGGCTGCGGCGGCTGCGACACCGGGACAGGCCATCAACGCCGCTTCGACTTCGCCCAACTCGATCCGGTAGCCACGGACCTTCACCTGATCGTCGGTCCGACCCAGGTATTCCAGATTGCCATCCGGACGCCACCGACCCAGATCGCCCGTCCGGTAGAGCCGACCCCCGGCGGTGAACGGGTCGTCCAGGAACCGTTGGGCAGTCAACTCCGGCTGATTCCAATACCCCCGCGCAACACCGCCACCACCGATGTACACCTCGCCGGGCACACCCACCGGCACCGGACGCATCCACGAATCCAGCACATAGACCCGAGTGTTCGCAAACGGCCGACCAATCGGCACCAGCACACCATCCGCCGAATACCCGCCCGGCACTGCGAAGACCGTGGAATCCACGGTCGTCTCGGTGGCACCGTAAGCGTTCACCACCAACGTCTCCGGACCCACCTGCCGGACCACTTCCACACAGTCGGCCGCCCGCCAACCCTCCGACCCGACCGCCAGAAGACGCAACGGATCCAGCCGACACCCGCGCCAAGCCCCTTCAGCAGCCAAGGCTTTCGCCAATGACGGCACCGTCACCAGCAGCGTGGCCTGGTTCTCCTTGATGGCATCCAGCAGCGCCGTCGGATCGGTGACGACGTCAGAGGGACAGATGACCATCGTTCCACCGAACATCGCCGAGAGCAGAAAGTCCCCGAAAAACAAGTCCACCGACAGACTCGACACCGACACACACCGAGGCATCAGTTCAGCCAAGCCATACCGCACATCCCACGCCCGCCACATGTGGAACACACTCCGATGCTCCACCATCACACCCTTAGGCCTACCCGTCGAACCCGACGTGTACACCACATACGCCAAGTCATCGACCGTCACGGATGTCACCGGCGGATCCACCGGACACGCCTCAATCAGGGCACGATCATGGTCCAACATCTCCCCAGTGATCACCACCGGGGCCGCCGCATCCGACACCATCACATCACGCAGCCCGGCAGGGTATTCCGGATCCAGCGGAACGAACGCGCCACCCGCCTTCAACACCGCGAGCAACGCCACCACCGCATCCACACCACGCTCAAGACACACAGCCACCAATACACCCGGCGCAACACCCAACCCCACCAGATAGTGCGCCAACCGATTCGCCCGCACCTCCAACCCACCGAAACTCAACTCGTCTACGCCACACCGCAACGCCACCGCACCCGGCATCCGAGCCGCCACCTCGGAGAACACCTCATGCACACACCGAACCCGACCGAAATCCACGTCGGTGTCGTTCCACCCCACCACCAACTCGCGGCGTTCAGCCTCCGACAACATCGACACCGACCGCAACGGCTCGCCCGCATCCCGCGCCACCGCCTCCAACATGCGGACCAGATGACCCACCATCCGCTCCACAGTGGACCGGTCGAACAGGTCGGTGGCATACTCGGCGTAGCCCGCCAATGCGCCGGCTCGCTCGTAGAAGTCGAACGTGAGGTCCAGCTTGGCCACCGGCAGCGGCGGATCGATCGTGGTCACGCGCAGCCCGGGCGGGTCGATCGTCCCTTCCGGCGCGTTCTGGAGGTTGACCATCACCTGCACCAGCGGCGGCCGACTCTGGTCCCGGTCCGACCGCAGCAGCTCGACCACGCGCTGGAACGGCACCTCCTCGTTCGCGAACGCTTCCAGCACCGTGGACCGGACCTCGTCCAGTAGCTCACCGAACGACCGCGACTCGTCCACCCACGACCGCAGCACCACCGTGTTGATGAAGAAGCCGATCAGGTTCTCCAGCTCCGGCCGGGTCCGGCCGGTGGTCACGGTGCCGACCGCGATGTCCTGCTGCCCGGAGTACCGGGCGAACAGCACCTGGGTGGCCGCCACCAACGTCATGAACAACGTCGCGCCGTGCGCCCTCGCCTGGTCCCGCAGCCGTGACACCACCGACGCGGGCACCTCGAATCGCAACGTCGCCCCGGCCGTCCCGCGTACCGGCGGGCGTGGCCGGTCGGTGGGCAGCTCCACCGGCGGCAGCCCGTCGAGTCGGCCACGCCAGTAGTCCAGTTGCCCGGCCACCGCCGCACCGGCCAGCCGATCCTGTTGCCACGCGGCGAAGTCCGCGTACTGCACCGGCAACGGCGGCAGTTCGGCCCGCTGGCCGCGCACCGCAGCCGCATACCCGGCGTTCAGCTCGTCGACGAGCACGCCCATCGACCAGCCGTCGCCGACGATGTGGTGCAGGCTCAGCACGAGCACGTGCTCCCGCTCCGCCAGTCGCAGCAGGACCACCCGCAGCAGCGGCCCTTCACGCAGGTCGAACGGCGTGTTCGCGGCGTCCCGCAGAAACCGGTCCAACGCGTCCGCGCGCCCGGCCTCCGTAAGTCCGGACAGGTCGGTGCACGGCACCTCCACCTCGCGCACCGGGTGCACCACCTGCACGCCGCGCCCGGCCACCTCGGTGAACGTGGTACGCAGCGACTCGTGCCGCGCCACCACCTGGTTCACGGCGGTGACGAGTGCGGTCGCGTCCAGTTCGCCTTCCAGCCGCAGCACGTGCGGCGCGTTGTACTCGATGCTGTCGCGATCGAGCTCGTGCAGGAACCACAACCGTTGCTGCGCCGCAGACATCGGCAGCTCGCCGGTCCGCGACACCGGGGCGATCTCCTCCGGCGAGGTCGTGGCCTGGCCGGCGAGCAGGCGCAGCGCCGACTCCCGTAGTTCCTCGGGCAACGCCGCAACGCGATCCGCCCACGACGAAAGCTCGTCCACCGCGATTCTCCCCTTCAGCTCCGGTCGGCCGTGCCCCGGGCGGCGTACTCCAACGTCGACAAGATCTTGTCCTGCAACAAGCCGGACAGGCCGGCGATGGTCGGGGCGGCGAACACCTCGCGGGGCGAGATGTCGACCCCGAACGCCCGGCGGACCCGGGACACCAGGCGCAGGCTGGAGATGGAGTCACCGCCGAGCTCGAAGAAGTCGTCCGCCACCCCGATCTGCCCGACCCCGAGCACCTCCGCCCAGATCCGGACCAGCGCCTCCTCGGTCGGGTTGCGCGGCGGCAGGTGCTCCGCCTGGCCTCGGTCCTGTCGGGTCGGCGCGGGCAGCGCGGAGCGGTCGACCTTTCCGTTGGGGCTCAACGGGAAGCGCGGCAGCACCACGAAGGCGCTCGGCACCATGAACGCGGGCAGCCTGGCCGCGAGGTGGTCCCGCAGTTCCGCTACGCCGGGCGCGGTGACGCCGGGCCGGGGCGAGAGGTAGCCGACCAGCCGCCGTGCCGCCGTGCCGTTCCGCCGGGCCAGCACGACCGCGTCGGCCACCCCGGGGTGTTCCAGCAACGCCTGCTCGACCTCGCCCGGCTCGACCCGGAACCCCCGCACCTTCACCTGGTTGTCGACTCGGCCGACGAACTCCAGCTGCCCGTCCGCCCGCCAACGGACCAGGTCGCCGCTGCGGTACAGGCGCTCGCCCGGCGGGCCGAACGGGTCCGCCACGAACCGCTCCGCGGTCAGTCGCGCCGCGCCTACGTAGCCACGCGCCAGGCACACACCGCCGATGTACAGCTCGCCGGTCGCGCCCACCGGTACCACCGCGAGGTTGCGGTCCAGCACGTACAGCCGTGCGTTCGGGATCGGCGGCCCCAACGGCACGACGCGCCGGGCGTCGTCGGGCTCGACCACGCCGAGCGTGACCGCGAGCGCGGCCTCACTCGGGCCGTAGATGTTGATCAGCCGGTGCTGCCGGGACCACGTCCGCGCCAGCCCGGCGGTGCAGACATCGCCGCCCGTACCGACACATTCCAGTTCTGGGCCAATGTCAGCGTCCATTGTGGACAACAGTGACGGCGGCAGGGACGCCGCGGTGATCCGGTCCACCCGAAGCTGCTCGGCCAACCGCGCCACGTCCTGCTGCGCCTCCGGATCGACCACCACGAGCGCCGCACCCGCCGCCAGGGTGGTGAAGACCTCCCACACCCCGCCGTCGAAGCTCGGCGAACAGAACTGGAGGACCCGGCTGTCCGGCGTCAGCCGGAACCGCTCGGCGACCGCGACCGCGATGTTGTACAGCGAACGGTGCTCGACCATCACGCCCTTGGGCCGGCCGGTCGAGCCCGACGTGTAGACCACATACGCCAGATCACGCGCGGTACCACGGGGAAGAGCCGGCGGCGGTCCGGTCGGCTCGTCGCGGTCGGCACAGAGCACGACCGCCTCGGTAGCCGGCAGCCTCGGCGCGAACCGTTCGGTGGTCAGCAGCACCGGCGGCCGGGTCTGTTCCACCATGACGGCCAGCCGGTCCGGCGGGTAGTCCGGGTCGAGCGGCACGTACGCGCCGCCGGCCTTCAGCACGGCCAGCGCGGCGACGGCCAGGTCCAGGCCCCGTTCCAGGGCGACGCCGACCGGCACCTCCCGTCCGACGCCGAGCCCGACGAGCCGCCGGGCGAGCCGATCCGCCCGTGCCGCCAACTCACCGTAGGTCAACCGTGCCCGGCCACAGACAACGGCGACCGCGTCCGGCTGTTGCCGCGCGTGTTCGGTGATCACGGTGTCCAGCCGCAGGTCCACCGGATACGGCGACGCGGTGTCGGTCCACCCGTGCACGATGGTGCGGTACTCGTCCCCGGTCAGCAGCGGCAGCTCGGCGATCGGCCGCTCCAGGTTCGCGGCGAACTCCTCGAACAGCAGCCGCAGGTGCCCGGCCAGCCGCCGCACGGTGGCCGCGTCGAACAACGCCGGGTCGTATTGCAACCGCAGCGACAACCGGTCCCGTGGGTGCGCAACCAGCGTCAACGGATAGTCGGTGCCTCCGTGCGGGGTCAGCTCCACCAAGTCCAGGCCGGCCGGCAGTTCCGGCACGGTGGGCTGGTTCTCCACCACCACGATGCTGTCGAACAGACGCGTACCCGAGGCCACCTCGCTCCACGACTGAAGGCGTTGCAACGACACGGAGTTGAACGTCCTGGCCCGCGCCTGCTCCTGCTGCAACTCCCGCAGCCGGCCAAGCAGCTCGCCGTCCACCTCTGCCCGCACCGGCAACGTGGTGATGAGCAGCCCGAGCATGGCCTCGGCCCCGGCCAACTCGGCCGGCCGCGCCGAGACCGTGGTGCCGAAGCACACGTCCCGGACACCGTCGTACCGCGCCAGCAGCACCGCCCACGCCCCCAGGACCAGCGTGTTCATGGTCAGCCGATGCCGTCGCCCCGCTGCCGCGACGCGCCGCGACAGTTCGGTCGGCAACACCAGGTGCACCTCGTCGCAGGACCGTGGGCGGTGGTCGACGGCGGGCAACCGGTCGAACGGCAGTCGCGTCGGGGCCGACAGACCCGCCAGCGTGCCGCGCCAGTACTCCCTGGCGGCGGTTTCGTCCTGGGCCTGTGCCCAGGACACGTATTCCCGAAACGGCCGCCTTGGCACGGGTTCGCCCGTGGTTCCGGCGTACTCGGCGAACACCTCGGTGAGCAGCTCGGTGCAACTCCAGCCGTCCAGCAGGAGGTGGTGGAGTGTCCACACCAGACTGATCGTGGTGTCGTCCAGTCGGATCACCGCGACTCGGCACAGCGGCGCGGTGGTGAGGTCGATCCCGGCGGTCAGGTCCCGGTTGAGCAACTCGCGCCGCTCGCGATCCCGTTCCGCCGGCGACAGCGACCGCCAGTCGTGTCGGGTGACCGGCACCGTGACCTCGTGGTGCACCACTTGGACCGGAGTCGTGACGTCGTCCCACCGGACCGCGGTGCGCAGGATCTCCAGCCGGTCGGCGACCCGCTGCCATGCCCGTCCCAACGCCTCCGGGTCGGTGACACCGTCCACCACGAGTTCCAGTTGCACCAGGTAGACGCCGGAATCCGGGTTCATCAGCGAGTCGAACAGCATTCCGCTCTGGGTCGCGGTCAGCGGGTAGGAGTCCGGGCCGTCCGACTGCCCGACCGGGTCGGGGGCGGCCGACGGCAGCGGGGTGGCGACCTCGGCCAGTTCCGCGATGGTCTGGTGGTCGAAGACGTCGGCAGCGGTCAGGCGCAGGCCCATGGCTCGGGACAGGGACACCACCCGGTCGGCGAGGATGGAGTCGCCGCCGAGCGCGAAGAAGTCGTCCGTGACCCCGAACCGCTCGGTGCCGAGCACCTGGGCCCACACGTCGGCAAGGGTTCGCTCGACCGACGTGGTCGGGGCCACCCGGTGCACCGACAGGTCCGGGGCGGGCAGCGCCCTGCGGTCGACCTTGCCGTTGGCCGAGAGCGGCAGCCGGTCCAGGACGCCGAACCACGTCGGAATCATGTAGTGCGGCAGCCGCTCGGCCAGGAAGCCCCGCCAGCCTGCCTCGTCCGGCCGGCCCGCCGGCACCACGTGCGCGACCAGCCGCCGGGTTCCGGCCGGGTCCTGGCTGACCGTGACGACCGCGTCGGCGATGCCGGGATGGCCGCGCAGCGTCGACTCGATCTCGCCGATCTCGATGCGGAACCCGCGGATCTTGACCTGGTCGTCGGTGCGGCCGAGGAAGTCGAGCTCGCCGTTCGACCGCCACCGGACCAGGTCTCCGGTGCGGTAGCGGCGTGTTCCCGACTGGTCGGCCACGAACCGCTGCGCGGTCAGCTCCGGCCGGTCGAGGTAGCCGCGGGCCAGCCCGGGACCGGCGAGGTACAGCTCACCGGGCACCCCGATCGGGACCGGGTTCCCGTACGCGTCCAGCACGTGGGCGGCGGTGTTGGCCACCGGTCCGCCGATGGTGGGCACGCCGCTCGCGTCGCCGGCCGGAGCGACCTCGGACGCGGTGGCGACCACGGTCACCTCGGTGGGGCCGTAGTGGTTGACGAGCCGGAACGGCAGCCCGCGCGGCGGCCGGACGCGCAGCGCGTCACCGCCGGTCAGCAGCAGGCGCAGCCGGGTGGTGGTGATCGCCGGATCGTCGAGCACGGCGTCCACC
>CBHFOL010000036.1:0-36706 GCA_965995405.1 uncultured Saccharothrix sp. | reverse complement strand
CCGTGTGACGGAAGCTACAGCATTAGAGCGCTCCAACCAATAGAGCGCTCTAACGATGCAACCCTGCTACCAGGACGGAGACCCTCCGGATGCGGATCGGAGTTGCCGGAGTAGGCCGGATCGGCACCATGCACGCGACCAACCTGGCCACGCTCGACCAGGTGACCGAGGTGCTGCTGTTCGACCCGGTCCCCGGTCGCGCCGCGCAGGCGTCGGCCGGCCTGCCGGGCACCAGGAGCGTGGACGACCTCGGCGAACTGCTCGCCGCCAGTGACGGAGTGCTGCTCGCCACGCCCACCACCACGCACCCGGCGCTGCTGCGCGCGGCGATCGCGGCGGGCGTGCCGACGTTGTGCGAGAAGCCCATCGCGAGCGACCTGGCCGAGATGCGCGACCTCGTCGCGGAGGTGGCGAAGTCCGGGGTGGAGGTGCTGGTCGGCTTCCAGCGCCGGTTCGACCCGGCCGTCGCCGAGCTGCACCGCCGGGTCCGCGCGGGCGAGGTCGGCGACGTCTACCTGGTGCGCGCGCTGGGCAACGACGCCGAGCCGCCCGACTTCGGCTACCTGCCGCACTCCGGCGGCATCTTCCGCGACCTGCTCATCCACGACCTGGATGCCGTGCCGTGGCTGGTCGGCGAACCCGTGGTGGAGGTGTACGCGTCCGGTTCCGTGCTGGTGGACCAGGCGTTCGCGGACGCCGACGACGTGGACAACGCCGTCGTGCTGCTGAAGTTCGCCGGCGGCGCGCACGCCACGCTGTCCGGCGGCCGGCACGACCCGTTGGGCTACGACCACCGCATCGAGGTGTTGGGCAGCAAGGACTCGGTGGCCGTCGGCCTGGACCCGCGCACGCCGCTGACGTCCCTGGAGCCCGACGGCCCGAGGGTCGGCGACGCCTACCCCGGCTTCCCGGAGCGCTTCCGCCGCGCCTACCTGAACGAGATGGCGGTGTTCACCGAGGTCGTGGCGGGCAGGGTGGCGAACCCGTCGCCGGCGCGGGAGAGTCTGATCAGTCTCCGGCTGGCCGAGGCGTGCGAGCGGTCCCGGCGGTCCGGCGCGCCCGTTCGCATCGAGGAGGTGACCGCGTGAGGATCGCCGGAGCGCCCATCTCGTGGGGTGTCTGCGAAGTGCCCGGCTGGGGCCGGGTGCTCGACCCGGAGACCGTGCTGGCCGAGATGGCGTCGCTCGGCCTGAGCGCGACCGAACTCGGTCCGCCCGACTACCTGCCGTCGTCGCCGGACAAGTTGCGGGCGCTGCTCGACGAGCACGGCCTCCAGCTGGTCGGCGGCTTCCTGGCGGTTCCGTTGCACGTCGAGTCCACTGTGGACGAAGCCTCGCGGGCGGCCGAGCTGCTGGCCGAAGCCGGCGCGGAGGTGCTGGTGCTGGCCGCCGCGACCGGCCTGGACGGCTACGACGAGCGCCCCGACCTCACCGACGGGCAGTGGCGGACGCTGATCGCCACCGCCGCCCGAATCCGCGATATCGCCGCAGGTCACGGCCTGCGCACCGTGCTGCACCCGCACGTGGGCACGCACGTCGAACGCGCCGACGAGGTGGCGCGGTTCCTCGCGGACTCCGACCTCCCGCTCTGCCTGGACACCGGCCACCTGCTGATCGGCGGCACGGACCCGGTGGAACTCGCCCGCCGCCACCCCGAACGGATCGGGCACGTGCACCTCAAGGACGTGCGGGCCGACATCGCGGCCACCGTGCGCTCCGGCGAGGTCGGCTACACGGCCGCCGTGCGGCAGCGGATGTACGTGCCGCTCGGCGACGGCGACGTGGACGTGCGCGCCCTGGTGGAACTCTTGCGGGACAAGGATTACACCGGGTGGCTCGTCCTGGAGCAGGACACCGCCCTCGGCGACGGCGACCCCGTCGACATCCCGGTGCGGGACACCGCGCGCAGCCTCGCGCACCTCAACCAGTTCACCGGCTAGTCCAAACATCCCCCGGCGAGGAGAGACGATGACGTCCGATCGCTCAGTGTACCGACGGTTCCCGGGAAGGCAGGCCCTCCGCATCGGCCTCGCGGCCTCGGTGCTCGCGGTGGTGGCCGCGTGCAGCGGACCGGCCGGCACCCAGTCCACCAACACCGGCGACAACGCCGCGCCACCCACCGGAGACCTGCGCGTCGCGGTGATCTCGCACGGCACGGCCGGCGACGCGTTCTGGAACGTGGTGAAGAACGGCGCGACCGACGCGGGCAAGCAGCTCGGCGTGACGGTCGACTACAACTCCGACGGCGATCCCGGTCGGCAGGCCACGCTGGTGGACAACGCGGTGTCGCAGAAGGTCGGCGGCATCGTGGTGTCGATGGCCAACCCGGATGCGCTGCGGACGTCGATCGAGAAGGCGGTGGCGGCGGGCATCCCGGTCATCACCATCAACTCCGGCGGCGACAAGAGCGCGTCGTTCGGGGCGTTGGCGCACGTCGGGCAGGAGGAGAGCGTCGCGGGCGAGGAAGCCGGCCGCAAGCTCAAGGCGGCCGGCAAGACCAAGCTGCTGTGCGTGATCCACGAGGCGGGCAACGTCGGCCTCAACCAGCGTTGCGACGGCGCGAAGGCCGGGTTCGGCGGCGGGGTGACGAACCTCCAGGTCGACATCAACAACCCGACCGACGTGGAGTCCCGGATCAAGGGCGCGTTGCAGACCGACCCGTCGGTGGACGCGGTGCTCGCGCTGAACCCGCAGATCGCGACCAGTTCGGTGAACGCGGTCAAGGGCGCGTCGGCGAAGGCGTCGGTGGCGACGTTCGACCTGAACGCGGACGTGACGACCGCGATCAAGGCCGGCGACATCCTGTTCGCGGTGGACCAGCAGCAGTACGAGCAGGGCTACCTGCCGGTGGTGATGCTGAAGCTGTACCGGGACAACGCGAACACCGTCGGCGGCGGCAAGCCGGTGCTCACCGGGCCGGGCTTCGTGGAGAAGTCCAATGTGGACAAGGTCGCCGAGTACGCCAAGCGCGGCACGAGGTAGCGGGCGATGTCCGTGACGACGGTGGCCGACGAGCGGCTGGGTTCGCCCCGGCTGCTCGACCGGCTGGTGCTCCGGCCGGAGATCGGCGCGCTGCTGGGCGCGTTGCTGGTGTTCGTGTTCTTCTCGGTGGTGACCGAGCGGTTCCTGAGCGTCGGCGGCGTGGCGACCTGGCTGGACGACGCGTCCACGCTGGGCATCATGGCGGTGGCCGTGGCGCTGCTCATGATCGGCGGCGAGTTCGACCTGTCGGCCGGCGTGATGACCGCGTCGACCTCGTTGGTCACGGCGATCCTGGCCACCAGGCTGGGCTGGAACGTGTGGCTCGCGCTGGCCGCTTCACTGGTGTTCGCGCTGGCGGTGGGCGCGTTGAACGGCTGGCTGGTGATGCGGACCGGGTTGCCCAGCTTCATCGTCACGCTGGGCACGTTCCTTGCCTTGCAGGGCTTGAACCTGGGCGTGACGCGGCTGGTCACCGGCACCGTGCAGGTGTCCGGGATGCGGTCGGCTCCGGGGTACGAGTCGGCCGGGTTCCTGTTCGCGTCGACGTTTTCGTTCGGTGGCACGGCGTTCTACGTGTCGATCCTGTGGTGGGTGCTGTTCACGGCGGTGGCGGCGACGATCCTGGTGCGCACCCGGCTCGGCAACTGGATCTTCGCGGTCGGCGGCGCGGCGGTCTCGTCGCGGGCGGTCGGCGTGCCGGTGGTGCGCACGAAGGTGTTGCTGTTCATGACGACGGCGGGCGCGGCGTGGCTGGTCGGGTCGATCAACATCCTGCGGTTCACCAGCGTGCAGGCCAACCAGGGGATCGGGCTGGAATTCCAGTTCATCATCGCGGCGGTGATCGGCGGGTGCCTGCTGACCGGCGGGTTCGGCTCGGCGGTGGGCGCGGCGATCGGCGCGCTGATCTTCGGCATGGCGCGGCAGGGGATCGTCTACGCCAACTGGAACAGCGACTGGTTCCAGCTGTTCCTCGGCGTGATGCTGCTGGCCGCCGTGCTGGTCAACAACGCCCTGCGGCGGCGGGCGGAAAGGGTGCGGCGATGACGTCCCTCATCGAGGTCCGGGACATCGGCAAGACCTACGGCAGCGTCATCGCGTTGCGGGACGTGTCGACCGTGGTGAACGCGGGCGAGGTCACGTGCGTGCTCGGCGACAACGGCGCGGGCAAGTCGACGCTGATCAAGATCCTGGCGGGCGTGCACCGGCACGACCGGGGCTCGTTCCTGGTGGAGGGCGAGGAGATCCGCTTCTCGTCGCCGCGTGAGGCTTTGGACCACGGGATCGCGACGGTGTACCAGGACTTGGCGGTCGTGCCGTTGATGAGCGTGTGGCGCAACTTCTTCCTGGGCTCGGAGCCGACCGTGGGCTTCGGCCCGTTCCGGTTCCTGGACCGGCGGAAGGGGCGTGCGGTCACGCGGACCGCGTTGGCGGAGATGGGGATCGACCTGCGGGACGTGGAGCAGCCGGTGGGCACGCTGTCCGGTGGTGAGCGGCAGTGCGTGGCGATCGCGCGGGCCGTGCACTTCGGGGCGAAGGTGCTGATCCTGGACGAGCCGACGGCCGCGTTGGGCGTGAAGCAGGCCGGGGTGGTGCTGAAGTACGTGGCGCAGGCCCGGGACCGTGGGCTGGGGGTCGTGCTGATCACCCACAACCCGCACCACGCCTACCCGGTGGGTGACCGGTTCCTGCTGTTGAAGCGGGGGCGGGCGCTGGGGTGTTTCGAGAAGTCGGAGATCAGCCTGGAAGAGCTGACCCGGCAGATGGCGGGCGGTGCGGAGCTGGAGGCGTTGGCGCACGAACTGCGGGGTGTCACCGGGTGACCGGGTTGGAGGTGCTGACCGTCGGCCGGGTCGGGGTGGACCTGTACCCGGAGCAGAGCGGTGTGCCGTTGGCCGACGTGCGGACGTTCGCCAAGTCGTTGGGCGGGACGGCGACCAACGTCGCGGTGGCCGCCGCCCGGCTGGGTCGGTCGTCGGCGGTGCTGACCAAGGTCGGGCCGGACGGGTTCGGGCCGTACGTGCGGTCGGCGCTGGCGTCGTTCGGGGTGTCGGCGGAGTTCGTCGGCACCGCGCCGGACCTGCTGACGCCGGTGGTGTTCTGCGCGCTGGACCCGCCGGAGGACCCGCCGCTGCTGTTCTACCGCGCGCCGATCGCGCCTGATCTGACGTTGGGCGAGGCGGACGTGCCGTGGGACGTGGTGGCGTCGGTGCCGTTGTTGTGGGTGACCGGGACGGGTGTGTCCGCGGAGCCCGCGCGGTCGACCCAGCGGACGCTGGTGGCGCACCGGGGCCGGCGGGCGCACACCGTGCTGGACCTGGATTACCGGCCGATGTTCTGGTCCGATGTGGACAGTGCGCGGCGGGAGATCGGTTGGCTGTTGGACCACGTGACGGTCGCGGTCGGCAACCGGGCCGAGGTGGAGGTCGCGGTGGGCACCGCCGACCCGGACGAGGCGGCGCGCCGGCTGCTGGCCCGTGGCCTGGAGTTGGCGGTGGTGAAGAAGGGCGCGGAGGGCGTGCTGGTGGCGACCCCGGAGGGCTCGTGGACCGTGCCGCCGCACCCGGTGGACGTGGTGTGCGGGCTCGGTGCCGGTGACGCGTTCGGTGGTGCCCTCGCCCACGGCCTGCTCGCCGGTTGGGACCCGGTCCGCATCGCCCGCTACGCCAACGTCGCCGGCGCGCTGGTCGCCTCCCGCCTCGCCTGCGCCGACGCCATGCCCACCCCGGACGAGATCGAGGGCCTGCTGTGAGAACAAGAGGATTGTTGAACGATCCGGTGATCGTGGTGGGAGGCCGGGTGTGATCAGCGATGAGCAGTGGTGGGGATTGTTGAACACGAGGGCGACCGACCCGGGCGCGGTGCGGCGGGCGTACCTCGAACGGCGGCGGCGGGAGCGCCTGCTGTCCGAGCAGGGGACGTTGTTCCTGGTCGCGGCGGATCATCCGGCGCGGGGGGCGTTGGGGGTGGGCGCGGATCCGCTGGCGATGGCGGACCGGCGTTCGTTGTTGGACCGGCTGTTGACGGCGCTTGCCAACCCGGCCGTGGACGGGGTGCTCGGCACGCCGGACGTGATCGAGGAGCTGCTGCTGCTCGACGGGCTGCACGACAAGGTCGTCATCGGCTCGATGAACCGGGGCGGCCTGGCCGGCGCGGACTGGGAGATCGACGACCGGTTCACCGCGTACGACCCGGCGGCCATCGCGTCCAACGGCCTGGACGGCGGCAAGATGCTGTTGCGCCTGGTCGACTCCGACCCCGGGACCGTGCCGACGTTGGAGAGCTGTGCGGCGGCCGTGTCCGCGCTGGCCGAGCGCGGCCTGATGGCCATGGTCGAACCGCTGCCCTACGAGCGCGACCCCGCTGGGAGCCTGGTGTTGCGTAAGGACGCCGCCGCCCTGGCCCGTGCCGGGAGCGTCGCTGCCGGGCTTGGCGTGACGTCGGCCTATACCTGGCTCAAGCTGCCCGCGTCGCCGGACGAGGTGCTGGACGCGACCACCTTGCCCGCTCTCGTGCTGGGCGGCGTGCCGTCGGAGCGTCCGGCGGACGACCTGGCGTCGTGGGGGCGTTCGCTGCGCCACCCCACCGTGCGCGGCCTGGTGATCGGGCGTGCGCTGCTGTACCCGCCGGACGGCGACGTCGCCGGGGCCGTGGAAGCTGCCGCCGAAGTCCTGCGCACGGCGAGGGGGGCGACCGTATGAAGGGCTTGCACCGGCCGCTGGGCACGTTGTCGTCCGGCGAGGATGCGGTGGAGTTGACGCCCACAGACGCGGGCTGGGACTACACCGGGCTGCGTGTGTTGGTGTTGCACCCCGGCCAGTCACGGACGTTCGAGACCGGGGAGTTCGAGGCGTTCGTGCTGCCGCTGTCCGGCGGCTGCGTGGTAGAGGTGGACGGCGAGCGGTTCGTGCTGGAGGGGCGGGACTCGGTGTTCACCAGGGTCACCGACTTCGCCTACGTCCCGAGGGATGCCTCCGTCACGTTGTCCACAAAGGACGGTGTGGAGGTGGCGTTGCCGATGGCCCGCTGCGGGAACCGGCTCACGCCCCGGTACGGTCCCGCGCCGGACGTGCCGGTGGAGGTGCGCGGTGCGGGCAGCGCGACCCGGCAGGTCACCAACTTCGGCGTGCCGGGCGTGTGGGACCACGCGGACCGGCTCATCGCGTGCGAGCTGATCACCCCGGACGGCAACTGGTCCTCCTACCCGCCGCACAAGCACGACGACACGTGCGAGGTGGTGAACGAGGAGGTCTACTACTTCCGGATCGCCGGTCGAGACGGTGTGACGCCTTCACGTGAAGGCTTCGGGTTCCACCGGACCTACACCGACGACGGGTCGATCGACGAGGACGTCGTGGTCCGCGACGGTGACGTGTTCCTCATCCCACGCGGGTATCACGGCCCGTGCGTGGCCGCGCCCGGCTACCCGATGTACTACCTGAACGTGCTGGCCGGGCCGGGCAGCCGGTCGATGGCGTTCTGCGACGACCCCGCGCACACCTGGATCCGGGACAGCTGGGCGGCGCAACCCC
This sequence comes from uncultured Saccharothrix sp., assembly GCA_965995405.1. Taxonomy (GTDB): domain Bacteria; phylum Actinomycetota; class Actinomycetes; order Mycobacteriales; family Pseudonocardiaceae; genus Actinosynnema. The sequence continues at coordinate 29,196 of CBHFOL010000036.1, read as the reverse complement.
TCGACCCGCGCTGCCCCGTGACGACCGCCGAAGGACTGGCATGAGGCTCACCACCGCGCAGGCCCTGGTCCGCTGGCTGCTCGCGCAGCGCACCGAACTGGCCGACGGCCGCGAAGCCCCGCTGTTCCCGGGCGTGTTCGCGATCTTCGGACACGGCAACGTGCTCGGGCTCGGCAACGCGCTGGAGGAGGTCCGTGACCGGCTCCCGGTGTGGCGCGGCCACAACGAGCAGGGCATGGCGCTCGCGGCCGTCGGCATCGGCAAGGCCACGCACCGCAGGCAGGTGGGCGTGGCGACGTCGTCCATCGGCCCCGGCGCGCTGAACATGGTGACCGCCGCCGGCGTCGCGCACGCCAACCGCCTGCCGCTGCTGCTGTTGCCCGGCGACACCTTCGTGAGCCGCGCGCCCGACCCGGTGCTGCAACAGGTCGAGCACTTCGGCGACCCGACCACCACGGTCAACGACGCGTTCCGCGCGGTGAGCCGCTACTTCGACCGGATCACCCGGCCCGAGCAGCTGATGGCGACGCTGCCGCAGGTCGTCCGGGTCCTCACCGACCCGGCGGACTGCGGCCCGGTGGTGCTCGCGCTGCCACAGGACGTGCAGGCCGAGTCGTACGACTTCCCGGACAACCTGTTCGTGCCGGTCGTGCACCGGCTCCAGCGGCAACGTCCGGATCTTCGCGTGCTCGCCGCTGCGGCCGATGTGGTGCGGGCGGCCCGGAAGCCGTTGCTGGTGCTGGGTGGCGGGGTGCGTTACTCGGGTGCGGCCGGGCGGGCGTTGAGGTTCGCCGAACGGCACGGCATTCCGGTCGTGGAGACCACGGCCGGCCGCACACTCGTGCCGCACGACCACCCGCTGCACGCCGGTCCGCTCGGCATCACCGGCTCCACGTCGGCGAACGCGCTGGCCGTCGCGGCGGACGTGGTGCTCGCGGTAGGCACCCGGTTGCAGGACTTCACCACCGCGTCGTGGACGGTGTTCTCGCCCGGGGTCCGGGTGGTGTCGCTCAACGCCGCCCGGTTCGACGCGGTGAAGCACGGGGCGCTGTCCGTGGTGGCCGACGCGGACGAGGCGTTGCGGGAACTGACCGACGTGCTGGGCGACTGGCGGGCCGACCCGGCGTGGTCCGGGCGGGCTGCCGACGAGCGGGCGCGGTGGGATGCGCACATCACCGGGCTGCGCGCGCCGGCTGCGGGGTCGCCGGCTGTCGGGTCGCAGACGGCTGGGTTGCCGACGTATGCGCAGGTAGTGGGTGTGGTGAACGACCTCAGTGGCCCCTCGGACTACGTGCTGACGGCGTCTGGTGGCCTACCCGGCGAGCTGATCGGCGGCTGGCGTGCCGTCGGTGAGTCCACAATGGACGTCGAGTACGGCTTCTCGTGCATGGGCTACGAGCTGGCCGGCGCGTGGGGCGCGGCGATCGCGCGGACGGAGGGCGTGGTCACCACGCTGCTGGGTGACGGCTCGTACCTGATGCTGAACTCGGAGCTGTTCTCGGCGGCGTTCGCCGGACACGGTTTCGTCGCGGTGGTCTGCGACAACGACGGCTACGCGGTCATCCACCGGTTGCAGACCGGGCAGGGCGGCGTGGGCTTCAACAACCTGTACGAGGACTGCCTGACCCCGCACGTCCGTCCGCCGCGCACCGACTTCGCGGCCCACGCGGCGTCGCTGGGCTGTGCGGTGTTCCCCGTGGACGGCCTGGACGGCTTGGCCGACGCCTACCGGAAGGCACGTGAGGCGGCGACCGCCGAGCACCGCCCGGCAGTCGTGGTGATCCGCACCCACCCGTCGTCGTGGACGGAGGCGGGCGCGTGGTGGGAGGTGGGCGTCCCGGAGGTCTCGCACCGTCCGACGATCGCCGCCGCCCACGCCGAGGTGCGTGAAGGCAAGACCCACCAACTCCGCTACCTCTGACGGACGGCGGCAGCGCACGCCGGACCGGCCGACGTGTCTGGTAGGACCTCGCCCGTGGTGGGCCCAGCGGTGGGCGGCGAGAGTCCGTTCGCCGACGTCACGCGCCGAGCCGCCAGGCGGAAGGTGGGCCGAACCAGCCCGCCTCGCCCGCTCCGCGCGGCAACTCGGGGCTGATCGCGTTCACCTGTGACGGCTCACGTGGTAGCTCGGACCAGTCCGCCGCCCGTGACGGTTCACGCCGGGGTCACGCGCCGACCCGCCAGGCGGACGGCGTGCCGAACCAGCCCGCCTCGCCCGCTCCGCGCGGCAGGTCGGGGCTCACCGCGTTGAGCACCTCGCGGAGCGACGCGGCTGCCTCGGGGTGTTGCCAGAGCATGGTGTGGATCGAGCCGCGCCACTCCATGGTGAACTCGGCGCGTGCCTGTTCCAGCCGCACCCTGGGCGCGGCGACGACCCGGCTGCGTGCCTCGTCCAGCTGTGCGCTGACCAGCTCGAACAGCGTCGGCGCGAGCACCGCCGCCACCCGGGCCCGCAGGTCCGCCCACAGGTCCGTGTCGAGCGCCTTGGCCAGCGCGCTCGCCACGGTCCCGGCCAACATGCGGAGTGGTTCCTCGCGCACGTCACGTCCTCTCATCGGCCGCCGCCGGCCTCCCCGCCCCGGTGGTCCGGGCCGAAGTGGGAGCCGCGCTGGTCGTTGCGCTCGAAGTTCTGGATCAGGTCGGCCCGCTGCCAGTTCGACAGGTTCGCGTCGCGGCCGGCCTGGACGACCGTCGAACCACCGCTCGCGACGGCCCGCTGGCTCACCGCCGGTGCCTGTGGCACGGCCGGCCCGTCGTCCAGGTTCAACACGTGGACGTCCCCGTCCGGAATCCACATCCAACCGTGGCCCTCGAACGTCTTCTCCACCACCTCGACCCGGCGGAAGTCGGTGGGGCGCAGTGTGGTGCGCCCGGCGAGCACCAACGTGGAATAGACGACCTCGGACAGCACCACGACCAGATCGGCCTCCGGGAATTCCTCCAGCGCGATATGCGCCGGCTTGCTGTTCAACAGACGTGAGACCAGCACGGAATCCTGTCCGGGGAATCCGTTCGCGCCTTCGCTCACCGCGCCGTGGTGGATCGCGAGGCGCATCCGGGCGCGTGCTTCGGGCACGCGGTAGCGGTTCGCCGACGACAGTTCCGCGTTGAGCGCGCGGACGTATCCGTCGACTACGACGTGTTCCGGGCTGTCCGGCGGCAGGACAGCCCACTCCTCGTCGCCCTTGGCCTGGCGGTGCCACTTCGACCGGTCCAGCCCGGCCGCCGCGCCCGCCCGGTCCAGGCTGCGGACCAGCAGTTCCTGTAGTTCCCGCTGGAGCTGGTCGTCGGCCGCGCCGTACCGTCGCAGGTCGCAGCAGACGAGCAGACTGCGCCGGAACGTGGCAGGACTCATTGGCTCGCCCTTTCGACGTGGCGTGATTGGCTCGCCACGCGTGGTAACCGCGTGGCGCAGGCCCACTGTGGAGCACCGCACCGGGGCGAATACCGCAAAATTGCGGAGTCGCCTCAGATGCCCGCGAATTTCCGCAGGTTCTCCAGGTCGGGCACCAGCACGTCACGTCGGAGGTGGCTCACCACCACCCCGGCCTTCCGCAGATCGCTGAACGCCTTCTCCGCCGTTCTGGGTTTCATCCCGGCGATGGAGGCGAGTTCGACCTTGGTCAGCGGAATTCCCAGCGTCCAGCCCGCGGCCTCTTCGCGGCCGTAGGTCTGCACCAATTCGGCGAGCACTCTGGCCACCCGTTCGGCGGCCGGGTGGGACAGGAAATCGCGGCGGCGCTGGTTCGCCCAGCGCAGCCGGTCGTTGATCATCCCGATCAATTCCACGAACACGTCGTTGCGCCGGTGCAGGAAGCTCATCAGCTCACCGCTGGTGATCAGCTTCGCCACCACGTCGCCGCACGTCACGACCGTGGCCGAGCGCGGCTTCTGGTCCAGCGCCGCCATCTCTCCCACCAGGTCGCCCGCGACCCGGATCGCGAGCAGGGCGGTGTCGCCCGTCTCGTCGGTGGTCTGCACCTTCACCACGCCGTCGAGCAGCAGAAGGACGTGAGTGTCCTTCGCGTCCTGCTCGATGACCTCGCGGTCGGCCGTGTACCGCACGACCGTGCCGATGTTCAGCAGTTCTTGTCGGGTGTTGTCGCGGAGGCGACCCAGCAGGCTGTTGCTGGGCCACCCTGGATCCTGTGTCATCGTGGTCGGCATGGGCAGCATGTGGATCCTGTTACTGTCGTGACCGGCGGGAACTCAATTCGAGCCGACCTGCGTCGGGCGGCAAGTGATGGTCTCCCCGAACGTGCTGCGGACAGTACACCCGAATGGGCGTAACTGACCCTGTCTTGTAGAGCGTTTTGCGTACCGACCCCCTATTCAAGATCACGTGCTAATGCACGCGCAATACCGAACCGAATGGAATTGCGCAGCTCCCGTGCCGTGGGACGGCCGTCACGGCGGGAACAACCTGTCCGATCCGGGACTTTGGACCTGTCGAGGGGCCCCGAAGGACCCGTTGTCGTACCGGTACCACCCGAGGAGACGCAGTTGAGTGAGCTGTTCAGTCCGCTGACCCTCCGATCCGTCACGCTGCCGAACCGGATCGCGGTCAGCCCGATGTGCCAGTACTCCGCCCGTGCCGGCTTCCCCGACGCCTGGCACCTCGTGCACCTCGGCTCGCGTGCGGTGGGCGGCGCCGGGCTCGTGCTGACGGAGGCCACCGCCGTCCAGGCCGTCGGCCGCATCTCGCCCGCCGACACCGGCCTGTGGGACGACGCCCACATCGAGGCGTGGCGGCCCATCACCGAGTTCATCCGGGCCCACGGTTCGGTGGCCGGCGCGCAGCTCGGCCACGCCGGGCGCAAGGGGTCGACCTACCCGCCGTTCGAACCGGGGCAGGGCGGCGTGTCCGACGAAGAGGGCGGCTGGACCCCGGTCGCGCCGAGCGCCGTCCCGTTCAGTGGGACCTACCGGGTGCCGGACGCGCTGGACACGGCCGGCATCGAGCGGGTCGTGGCGGACTTCGCCGCCGCCGCGCGCCGGGCCGTCGCCGCCGGGTTCCAGCTCGTGGAGGTGCACGGGGCGCACGGCTACCTGCTGCACGAGTTCCTCTCGCCGCTCAGCAACCGGCGCACGGATGCCTACGGCGGCTCGTTCGAGAACCGCACCCGACTGATCCGCGAGGTGACCTCGGCGGTTCGGGAGGCGGTGGGCGAGGACGTGCCGGTGCTCGTGCGCATCTCCGCCACCGACTGGGTCGACGGCGGCTGGACGGCCGAGGACAGCGTCGTACTGGCGCGCGACATCGCCGCCCTGGGTGCGGACCTGGTCGACGTGTCCACCGGCGGGAACGTGCCCAAAGCCGACATTCCGGTCGGACCCGGCTACCAGGTGCGGTTCGCCGAGACCGTGCGCCGGAAGGCCGACGTGCCCACCGGGGCGGTCGGTCTGATCACCGACGCCCGGCAGGCCGAGCAGATCCTCGCCGATGGCTCGGCCGACCTGGTCCTGCTCGCGCGAGAGCTCCTGCGGGACCCGTACTGGCCGTTGCACGCGGCCAGGGAGCTCGGGGCACAGGTAACTCCGCCGAAGCAGTACGCCAGGGCGTTCTAGGGCCCGCGTCAAAGGTTGGGCTGCCGGTGCGGAACCGGCAGCCCAACCTCTTCAGCGGGTGTTGACGCTTCAGCGACGGTAGTCGTCGTAATCGTCGTCCGACGCGTCGTCGTAGCGTTCATCGCTACGGCGTCCTCCGTCGGCATCGCCGGACAGCTCGCGTTGCAAGGCGTCAAAGTCGGTGTTGTGCGAGCTGTACTTCAGCTCCCGCGCCACCTTCGTCTGCTTGGCCTTCGCTCGGCCGCGCCCCATGGCTCGACCCCCTCGCACAGGGACGGGGGCGGCCGGGGGAACGGCGGCCCCACTCGTCTCGACAACTAGTTCCTGGTAACTACCGTACCGTGTCGAAGGGGTTCCTCGCGACGCGGTAGGCGTGACACGTGCCGCCAATCTTCCCCGTGGGAGGATGCGCGGGTGCCTCGACCGTTCGTCGCCTACCTCAGGGTGTACGAACCGCTGTCGGCTCTTGACGCACCGTTGGCGGACCAGGTGCGAAAAGCCCTGGAAGCCGGGGTGCTGAGCCGCGCGGACGCCGGAACCCGCGAACGGGAGCTGTGGCTGCGATCACAACTGTCCCGGCCGCGTCGCCTGCTGCCGGGTGAGCGGTCGGACGGGAGTGTCGCGCCCGACGCACCGTTCGACGTGATGACCATCAGCCCCGCCGAGGTCCCGGGAGAAGTCGGACCGGGCCCCCTGGTGTGCCCCCTGGACCTCCGGCCCCGCTCGGCGGCGGCCCTGGTGGGCTTCCTGGCGACGTCCAGCGCGCCGTTGCAGGACGCGGCGCTGTCCGTGCGGCCGGAGACCATCAGGTCGCGGGCGTCGGCCGTGATGGCTGAGCTGACGGGCGGGGCGGTGCACGTGATCTCCACGACGTGGACCGTGCCGCTGCCGTGGTTTGCCCTGGTCGACCCGGACACCCGGCGGATCGTCCTTGCCCCGCGCGACGACGCCGAGCGCCAGGTGTCGTGGCGGGCGTCGATGGCGGACGCGCGGCACCGGGTGGCCCGGGCCCGGAAGGTCGTGTCGCGCTCGCTGGGCGACGAGGGGCCGGCGAAGGTGCTGGCGGACACCGCGCGCTGGCTGGACCACTTCTCGCCCGACTCGGCGGTGGAGCTGGACTACGGCGGCCTGGTGCAGCTGATCGAGGACAAGGACCTGCTGGAGGACACGTCGGCGCAGGACGTGAACGCCATCGTGGACGCCTTGGAGGAGGGGGACGCCGAGCAGGTCGCCCTCCGCTACGAGCGGCTGCGCGAGTTCTGGGGCGAACTGGCCCGCCGAGAACGCCACGGCTGACTCCATCCGCGCTGAACCTCACCGACCCCCACGACCGGACCGACCGCGCGATCGGCCGGTGCCCGCCGCGAGTAGTGGCGTTGGTCACGGCCTGGGGCGGGTGGTCGCACTTCGGGCAGGCGAGGGACTCCACCGCGCCGGCCCAGTTCCGGTCGGCCCAGTTCCGGCAGAGCGGAGGCCGGCGGTTGTCGGAGGTCGGCAGGCGACCCGAAGCGGCTACCGGGAGTGCGCGGTTGCCGCACGCGGCGTGAAGGCCGGGGCCAGGAGCAGGCGGGCTGTGGTGGCCGCTGCGGCGGCCAGGAGGAGGGCGGTGGGCCAGGAGAGGGCTTCGGCGGTCCAGGCCGCCAGGGGCGGGGTCAGGGTGGCGCTGAGGTAGTTCGCGGTGTTCTGCATGCCCAGCGCGATGCCGCTGCTGCCCTCCGGAGCCAGCTCGGCGGCTGCGGTGACCGCCAGACCGTTCCAGCACAGGGCCAGGGCGGCGGTCGGGATCAGGACCGCAGCCAGCAGCCACACCGGGCCTTGAGCCGCCGCTTGGCCCAGTGCCCCGCCCGCAGCCCGGCCCGCAGCCCGGCCCGCAGCCAGGTCCAGGGCCGCGTCGACGGCCGCGCACAGCACGAAGCCCGCCGCGATGGCCACGCTGAGGGTTTTCAGCGGGCCGACGCGGTCGCGGACCCGGTCCGACCAGATGCCCGCCGCCAGCCGGCCGAAGCCGCCCAGCACCTGGGCAGCCGCGAACACCGCCGCCGCGACCCCGACCGCCACGCCCCGGTGGTCGTGAAGGAGTTCCACCATCAGCGCCGCAGCGGTGAACTGGGGCACGACCAGCAGGCCGCTGGCGGCGCTGAGGCGGATCAGGTTGCGGTCGGTCAGGATCACGCCGTGGCGGTGGGTGGCGCGCGGCGCGCCCGGTGGTTCCCGGACCAGGACGGCCACGGCCACCGCCACGAACCCGGTGAACCCGGCCAGGGCCAGGAACGCTGCGGGCACGCCCGCCGTCACCGCCACCAGGGGCAGCACCGCGGCCGTCAGTGCCGCGCCCAGTGGAGTGGCGGTCTGCCGGATGCCCATGGCGAGGCCGCGCCGGTCCGCGGGGAACCAGGTCATCACGGCGCGACCGCTCGCCGCGTTGACGCTCGCTCCACACAGACCCACGCCCACCAGCGCCAGGCCGGCCACGACCGGGCCGTCCACCGCCGCCAAGGCCAGGCACACCGCCGCGCCCGCGCCGCCGATGGTCATGACCAGGCGTTCACCCCGGCGGTCGGCCGCCGCGCCCCACGGCACCAGCGTGAGCATGGTCCCCAGGTTGACCGCGCCGAGCAGCAGCCCAACCTGGGGCAGCGTCAGGCCGAAGTGCTCGCGGAGCTGGGGCGTGATCGCGGGGAGACCCAGGAACACCGCCGCATTCGTGCCCTGCGCCAGCGCGCCCACGGCCAGAACCACCCAGCGGTACCCCATGCGTGCACGCTAGGGCGACCGCTCAGGATTCGGGAGGGTCATCCCGGATGTCGGAACGTCCAGGCTGATCACCTCCTTGTCGGCTCATTCGAAAGGCCCGGTCGTGACACAATTGTCGAACAGGGGTTCGAACGAGCGCAAGGTCACGATCAGGTGAACGTGCGAAGGTGGCGGGGTGCGGGCGGGAGATCAGTCCTTGAGGCGGGCCGGGTTCGTCGGCCACCCGCGCTCGGCGGCCAGCAGCTCGTCCACCGACGCGCTCCCGCTCTGGTACCGGCCCGCGATCTCCGCGTTCAGCCGGTCCACCACGACCTGCACCTCACGCCGCCGCCCGGAGACCGAGGCCTCCTCGTTGACGAACGTCCGCAGCGCCAGGTCCAGCTTGTCGTCCGACAGCGCGCTCACGTCCGACAGGTCGACGTCCGACACCAACGCCTCGACGTGCCGCCGGTGCGCCTCCGCCCGCGACGGCTCCTGCGTCTGGTACCGCCCGAGCCCGGTCGCCGGACCGACCGCGTTCGACGCCAGGATCGTCGCGAGCTGGTCGACCACCGCCGAACCGCCGTCCGTGCGCCGCGCCTGCTCGGCCCGCACGATGTCGATCCGCGCGTGCAGCAGCCGCCGCAGGTACGAGAGGTCCGTCTCCTCCTGCGCGGCTTCGTCGCGCAGCGCGCGCACCTCGGCGAGCGGGAGCCGCTCGACCCCCTCGGTGTAGTCGGGGGCGAGCACCCGGTCGATTCGGCGGCGCCCGCCAGGACGCACCTCGATCACGTACTCATCCTGAGGTAGTTCCTGCCCACCCGCCAACACAAACCTGCTTCCAAAGTTGTTTCAAACCTGTACCGGACTGCGCACGCCCAGTAGCTCCCGTGCCTCGGCGACCGACAGCGGCGGCCGTTGCGCGATCTTCGCCAGCCCCGCCGCACGGGCCACCAGTTGCGCGTTGTCCCGCACCGGCTGCCCCTTGGCGTAGGTGATGGTGTCCTCCATCCCCACCCGCAGGTGCCCGCCCGCGCTCAACGCCGCGAGCATCACCGGCAGTGTGGTCCGGCCGATCCCGGTCGCCGAGAACGACGCGCCGTCCGGCAGCAGCCGCAGCGCCGCGACCAGCGTCTCGACGTCACCCGGCATCCCGCCCGGCACGCCCATGACCAGGTCGACGTGCACCTTCCCGCCCGCCGGCAGGCCGTGCTTGTCCAGCAGCCGGTGCAGCGACGCGAGCTGGCCGAGGTCGAAGATCTCGTACTCCGGCACGATCCCGCGTTCCTGCATCGTCCTGTGCAGCGCGACGACGAATTCCCAGCGGTTCAGGAACACGTCCTCGCCGAAGTTCACCGTGCCCATCGTGCAGGACGCCGAGTCGGGCAGGGCGTCCAGCACGCGCAGCCGGTCGGACTCCGGGTCGGTGACCGCCCCACCGGTGGACAGCTGGACGATCAGGCCGGTCCGCTCCCGCAGCGCCTGGACGGTGTCCTTGAGCCGGCCCAGGTCCAGCGTCGGCTTCGTGTCCGCGCCCCGGATGTGGACGTGCACCATCGCCGCGCCCACCTGCTCGCACGCCTCGGCCGTCGTGACCAGCTCTTCGAGCGTCACGGGCAGCTGCGGCACGTCGGCCTTCGCGCTCTCGGCCCCGGTCGGGGCGACGGTGAGCAGCGTGCCGTGGGAACCGGGTCGGGCCATGTCGTGATCCTGGCACAGATTCCGGCGCTACTGCCTCAGGTTGCGTGCGGCCTCCCGGCCGAGGGCGGGGGTGTCCGGCGGCACCGAGTCGGGGTCCACGGACGCCTGCACGACCCGGTCCTCCGCGCCGACCAGCAGTTCCGTCTCCACCGGCACCGACCGCTTGACCAGCGCCAACGCGATCGGACCCAGCTCGTGGTGCAGCGCCACCGACCCGACCCGGCCGACCACCCGGTCGCCGACCACCACCGGGTCGCCGGTCTCCGGCTGCACCTCGCGGGTCCCGTCCAGGTGCAGCAGGAGCATCCGCCGGGGTGGCCGGCCGACGTTGTGCACCTTCGAGACCGTCTCCTGGCCCCGGTAGCAGCCCTTGTCCAGGTGTACCGCCGAGCCGATCCAGTTGACCTCGTGCGGGATGGTCTTCTCGTCGGTGTCCACGCCCAGCCGGGGCCGCAGCGACTCCACCCGCAGCGCCTCGAACGCCCAGCTGCCCGCCGGACGCGCGCCCGCGTCGGTCAGCCTCGTCCACCAGTCGACCAGCGCGCCGCGCGGCACCACCAGGTCGGCGGCGTCCTGACCGGGCCACGGCATCCGGCGCACGAACCCGCCGCCGGGCAGGGGCGCGACACTCAGCCGGTCCGGCAATTCCACACCCGATCTGGTGAACAATCCGGGCAGCTCCGGCCCGACCACGGACAGCACCGCGAAGTCCGCCGTCACGTCCTTGGGCTCGGCCTTCGACCAGAACACCATCTTGGTCAGGTAGGACAGCAGCGGACCGGCCGTGGCCGCCTCGGTGTCCAGGTAGACCGTGCCGCCGGTGTTCGCGACCACCGCGTGGTGCTCGACCCGGCCCTGGATGTCCAGGACCAGCGCCTCGCTGCCCCGGTCCTCGCCGAGCTCCTCGAAGTGCTGGCTGGTCAGCGAGTGCAGCCAGGTCAGCCGGTCGTCGCCGGACACCGCCAGCACGGCCCGGTGCGACCGGTCGAACACCGCGACCGACCGGGCCGCCGACCGCTGCTCCGCGAACGGGTCGCCGAAGTGCCAGGGCACGCCCTGGTCCACGGACCCCTCGAACGGCGCGACGGCGCCCGGCACGGTCAGCAGCGGTGATGTCACTGATTCTCCTTCAGGCAGTCGCGGCACGTGCCGGACAGCGCGAGGTGGCTGGCATCCAGTTCGAACCCGTATTCACCCTGGAGTGTTCCGCCCAACGGGGACAGCAGCTCGCACGGCACCTCGTCCACCCGGCCGCAGCGGTGGCACACGAGGTGCACGTGCTCGTGTTCGTCCACGGAGTAGTTGGGCGCGCCGTGACCCAGGTGCGTGTGCCTTACCAGGCTCAGCCGCTCCAGCAGGTCCAGCGTGCGGTAGATGGTCGTGATGTTCACGGTGGGCGCGGTGACCTGCACGCGCTGGCAGATCTGCTCCGGTGTCGCGTGCCCGAGGTCACGCACCGCGTCCAGCACCAGTTGGCGCTGGGGCGTCATCCGCATGCCCCGGTCGTGCAGCGTCTTGCGCAGGGCCTTCGGGCCGCTCGCGGTGTCCACGAACCCGATGGTATGCGGTGGGCAATCTCACGCCACGCAGGCGCTCTTGCCGCCGGGTGGAACGCCGCACGCGAAGACGCGGCCCTCGGTGTAATTCCGAGGACCGCGTCTCCGTCAGTACTTCAGCAAGATTAACTTTGTGCGATTAACTTTGTAAGAACTACTTTGCAAGGTTTACTTCAAGCCGTTGTCCACGGCGGTCATCAGGGTGCCGGTGTCACCGGACATCTCCCAGATCATCGCGCCCAGCAGGCCGCGTTCCTTCATCCACGCGGTCTTCTTCTGGATGGACCACGTGTCGTCGAACGTCCACCACTGCCCGTTGTCCCCGGTGAAGCAGGACGTCGCGACCGCCGGTTCGTCGTGGTAGACGGTGCAGTTCGGCACGCTCGCGAGCAGGTTCGAGTACCCGCGGGTACCGGCCTCCTCCGCGAACTGGCCGGGTGCGGCACCGGTGGCGTCCTGCCACTCGCCCTTCTTGCCGCCGTCCTTCACGCCCTGCCAGCCGCGGCCGTAGAACGCCAGGCCCACCGTGATCTTGCGCGGGCTCACCCCGGCTTCGAGGTAGGCGTTCACCGTGTCCTCGACGCTGAAGTGGAACGAGTACGGGTCGTCCGCGTCCTTGTACAGGTTGCCCTGGTGGCCGGTCCGCTTGGGCTCCCACGAGTTGTCACTGCCCGAGCCGTGGAAGTCGTAGCCCTGGACGTTGAAGATGTCCATGGACTTCGCCACCTCGGCCAGCTCCCAACCCGACTCGATCTTGGCGCGGTCGGCCGGGGTGAACGCGGTCAGCTGGTACCGCGTGCCGGTGGTCTTGGTCAGCTCGTCCATCTGCTTGCGGAACTCGTGGATCAGCAGCGTGTTGTTCCGCTTGTCGTTCGGGCTGATGTGGTTGCCGGCGTGGCCCTCCGCGCCCGGCCACTCCCAGTCGAGGTCGATGCCGTCGAAGATGCCCGCGGCCGATCCCGGACCGCCCGCCGCGTTGTACGTCGGCAGGTTGCCCTTCAGGTAGACGTCCAGGCAGGACGCGACGAACTTCTTGCGCGACGCGTCCGTGGCCGCGACGTCCGAGAAGTACTTCGAGTACGTCCAGCCGCCCAGCGAGATCAGCACCTTGAGGTGCGGGTACTTCTTCTTGAGCTTCTTGATCTGGTTGTAGTTGCCGCGCAACGGCTCCCAGCCGGTGTCGGCCACGCCGTCCACGGACTGCCCCGCGCTGAACGGCCGGCTGTAGTCGGCTTCCGCGTCACCCGCGCCGTCACCCTGGTTGGGGTCCTGCGGGTTGGGCGAGGTGCCCTTGGTGACGCCGTGGAGGCACGTCAGGTTCACGGGATCGATGTTGCCGAACGCGTAGTTGATGTGCGTCAGCTTCCGCGCGGCACCGTTGGTGTCCAGGTTCTTCACGAAGAACTGGCGACCGTAGATACCCCACTGGACGAAGTAGCCCACCTTCGCGTAGCCGCCCACGATGTCCGAAGTGGTCACCTTGACGGCGCTGCTCAGGCCGGACTCGTTGTCGTAGATGTCCCGTGCCTTCACCTGGAACGAGTACTCGGTGGACGGTGACAGGCCGTCGATCTTCGCCGTGGCCTCGGTGACCGTCGCACGGACCGTCGAGCCGAGGTACACGTCGTAGTTCGCGACCTTGTTGTTGTCCGTGGACGGGTCCCACGCGAGCGTGACGCTGCCCGCGTCCTTACCGGTGCTGCGCAGGTTGTTGGGCGTGGTCGGCGGCTGGGTGTCGTCGGCCGGGTTGTTCGTCGTGACGCTGAGCGTGTTGCTCACCGCAGACGGGGTGCCCTTGGTGTCCTTGGCCTTCACCGTGAACGAGTACGCGGTGTTCGGGGTCAGACCGGAGACCGTGGCACTGGTGCCGGTGACCGTGGTGGCCAGCGCGGTTCCGTTGTAGACGTCGTAGCCCGCGACGGGCAGCGAGCCCGGCTTGGACGCGTTCCACTGGAGCGACACGGACTTCGTGGTCTTCACCGGCGAGCGCAGGTCGCCCGGCGCGGTCGGCGGGACGTCCGGTGTGCCGTCGCAGTTGGCGTTGTTGATCCGGCAGGTCACCGGCTCCACCGCGCGGCTCAGCGTGAACGTCGGGCTGTACGGCTCGGTGGTGCGCCGTGCGCCGACAGACTTGTTGTAGTGCACCGGGATCAGGCTGACCGTGTTGCCGGTCTGGCTGATGGTGCCGTTGTTCGCGTTGCTCGCGGTGACGCCGTCGGGCAGCGTGAACGCGATCGACCAGTCGGTCAGCGTGGTGTCGGTGTTGTTGGCGACGACGAACTTGCCGGTGTTGCCGGTCAAGGTGAAGTCGGCGGTGACCGGTGCGAGCGGCGGCGGTTCGGGACCGGTGCCGTCGCAGTTGCGGCCGTTGAGCGTGCAGGAGGTCGGGTCGACCGCCTGGCTCAGCGTGAACGAGGGGCTGAACGGCTCGGTGTTCTTGCCCGCCTGGATGGTGCTGATGTAGTAGGCGGGGGTGAGCGTGACCCTCGTGCCGGTCTGGGTGGTGGACGCGTTCTGCACGCCGCTGACCGTGACGCCGGCGGGCAGGTCGAACTTGATCGACCAGCCGGATACGGCGGCCGACGTCGGGTTGGCGACCACGAACTTGCCCGTGGTGCCCGTCCTGGTGAACGTCGCGGTCAGGCCCGCAGCGGCTGATGCCGGCGTGGCGAAGGTGGCGATGGCGGCTAGTGCCACCAGCGCGATGGCTAGTCGGCGCATTTCTGTTGGGCCTCTCGATTGACAGGGACAGTCGAGAACCACGGCGGCCAGGTCTGAACGTAGGTTGTCCCACCTCGAATGACAATGGGTCTAGACCAATTGCGTCCGTTCAGCCGTGTGGACGGAACCGGAGCCGGGTACCCGGGGGAGCCTGGCCGAGGAGTGGGAGCGCTCTCGCCAGGACCACGCCGATCACCGGGTAGCCGCCGGTCGTCGGGTGGTCGGCCAGGAATACCACTGGCCGGCCGTCCGCCGGGACCTGGACGGCCCCGGTGACCAGACCCTCGCTGGGCAGTTCGCGGCCCAGGTGGGCGGGCGTCCGGTCGAGGGGGGTGCCGTGGAGCCGGACGCCGACCCGGTTGCTCCGTTCGGACACGGTCCAGCGGCCGTTCCCAAGTTGAATTGTCGGATTGTTGAACCATTCATCACGGGGACCGAGGAGAATCGGGACGACCAGTTCGGTCGGGACGTGGACGGGTGGGATCACGTCCGCGCCGGTCGGGACGCCGGTCGGGGTGCCCAGGGGGAGTACGTCGCCGGCGCGTAGCGGGGGCGGGCCGATGCCGGAGAGCAGGTCGGTGGCGCGGCTGCCGAGCTCGGCGGTGACCTCGATGCCGCCGGAGACGGCGAGGTAGCAGCGCAGGCCGTGGCGTGGGGTGCCGACGGTCAGTTCGTCGCCGGGGGCGAGGTGGAGGGGCGAGTCGCGGTGGATGCCGTTGACCAGGACCGGGGTGCTGGGGCCGGTGACGGCGATGGTGCAGGACGTTTCGGCGCGCAGGGACAGGCCGCCGAGCAGGATTTCCAGGCCGGCGGCGTCCTCGGGGTTGCCGGTGAGGCGGTTCGCCAGGCGCAGCGAGGGCTGGTCGAGCGCGCCGGACGGGGGGACGCCGAGGTGCGCGTTGCCGGGGCGGCCCAGGTCCTGGACCAGTGCCTGGAAGCCCGGGTTCAGGATGGTGAGGGCGCGGGTGCCGGTGGTTCGGGTGGCGGTTGCCGGGGTGTCGGAAGTCGGGTTGCCGGTTGCCGGGGTGTCGGTGCTGGAGGTGGTCCCGGCAGTCGGTGCCTCGGTGGTGGGCGCGGTGGTGGGCGCGTTCATGCGACGACCCGGAAACGGACTCGGTCGCCGGGGCACAGCAGGGCGGGCTGGTCGCGGCGGGGGTCGAACAGGGGGGCGTCGGTGTGGCCGATCAGCCGCCAGCCGCCGGGGGTGGACCGGGGGTAGGCGGCGGTGAACTCGCCGGCGACGCCGACCGAGCCGGCCGGGACCTTCGTGCGGGGGGAGTCCAGGCGGGGTTGGCGCAGTGGTTCGGGGAGGCCGGTCAGGTAGGCGAAGCCGGGCGCGAAGCCGCAGAACGCCACCGAGTAGGTCGCCTGGGTGTGCAGGCGGACGACCTCGTCCGGGGAGGTGCCGGCTGTTTCCGCGACCAGTTCCAGGTCCGGGCCGTCGTACACCACCGGGATGACCACCTCTTGTGAGAGCGCTTCCACGCGGTGGGTGAGGTCGACGGTGTCCAGGGCTCGGCGGACCGCGCCCAGGCCGCCGGGACGGGTCGCGATCAGCACGGTGCGGGCCGCCGGGACGAGTTCCACGACCTCGGGCAGGTTCGCCGCGCGCACGGCGGCGCGCACGGCTTCCACCTCATCGAGGGAGTCCACCTCGACCAGCACCGCGTCGGTGCCGCACTGCCGGAGTCGCATAGGGCCAGGATATGTCCTCGGGTTGGATTGTTGAACAATCCTCACCGAGAACTTTCCGACAAGTGGACGAGTGAACGTGCGCCGAGCGGTCGGACCGGTGAAGTGCCAGCCGGCGAAGGGTCAGCCGACGACGCGCTTGAGGTGGGCCGAGGTGTGGGGCTGGAGGGGCTGGCCGACCATGGCCCGCTCCTCGACGTACGCAAGGTCGCCGTTGTTGACGATGCCGTACAGCCGCTGCGCCCCGGTGACCTCCTTGGCGGTCACCGTGCGGGCCACCGCGTCGGTGCCCAGCTCCCACGACGTCTGGGTGCGCGGCTTGCCGTAGTACAGCTCCATGATCCCGGTGTTGTGGGTGAGCAGCACCTCGATCGTGTCGTCCGGCTGCGGACGCCAGAAGCCGGTCTCGCGGGCCGCCGGGCGGATCACGTTGCCGTCCGCGTCGAGCAGCCAGGACCGGGCCTCGTAGAACAGGAACGGCCGGCCGTCGTGCGCGAACGTCACCTGCTGGCCGAACCGGTACGGGCCGTCGATCGTCGGGTACACGACCTCGCCCTCGCCGCGCCACACGCCGACCAGCGGCAGCAGCGCGAGGCACGCGTCGTGCAGCGACGGACCTTCCCGCAGGTTCGCGGTGTCCGCCGGGATCGGCAGGTCCCCGAACTGGGGCAGGTTGCGGGCACCGGTCACCTCGGCGCGTGCTGCGGCGGCCTGGACGGCCGCGTCACCGCTGCCCGGCGCGGGCGTGTTGTCCGTCATCAGCGCTGGTCGGAGTACAGCCGGTACACCACGTACCCGGCGAACCACATCACCAACAGCGTGACCAGGATCAGGAGCCCGGTGAAGAAGTGTTCCACCCGCCGATCCTATCGCCCGGCACCCGGCGGGACCGGATCGCGGTGGTCAACGCCACCGTGTCCCGCCGTGCGGAGCCTCGCGAACCGCGAGCCTCGCCGGGTGGAGCCCGCGAACCGGAGTCCCTCCGGCGGAAGTGCCTGAACCGGAGTCCCGCCGGACGAACGTGGCCGCCGGCCGACCGGCACGTGACCCCGGCAGACGAACGGGACCCCCGGTGTCCAGTGCACACCGGGGGTCCCGTTCGGTAGCGCCGGGCGCAAGCCCGTGCACTCCGGGTCTATCGGCCCGCGTGGGAGCGGGCGGGTACTCAGGCCACCGCGACCGCGACCGGGTGGACACCCGGGCCGTCCGCCGAGACCGATGCCTGGCCGTTGCCCGACCGGTGCAGTGCCCGGATCGTCCACGTGCCGGGCGCGGCGTAGAAGCGGAAGTCGCCCTCCGGGGAGGACACGACCTCGGCGGTGAACTCGCCGGACGAGTCGAGCAGCCGCACGTACGCGCCGCCCACCGGCCCGTCCGCCGCGCTCACCTTGCCGGTCAGCACGACCTCGTTCGCGCCCACCTGGATGTCCGCACCCTGCACGGGCGCGCCGCAACCGTCGCTCATTCAGTCCTCCTTGCCGCTGCCGAGCTCGACCGGCACGCCGACGAGCGAGCCGTACTCGGTCCAGGAACCGTCGTAGTTCTTCACGTCCTGGTGCCCGAGCAGCTCGTGCAGCGCGAACCAGGTGTGCGACGAGCGCTCGCCGATGCGGCAGTACGCGATCGTCTTGCGGGAGCCGTCGAAACCGGCCTCGCCGTAGATCTCGGCCAGCTCCGCGTCGGAGCGGAACGTGCCGTCCTCGTTGGCCGCCTTGCTCCACGGCACGTTGATCGCCGACGGGATGTGGCCGCCGCGCTGCGCCTGCTCCTGCGGCAGGTGGGCGGGCGCCAGCAGCTTGCCGGAGAACTCGTCGGGCGAGCGCACGTCGACCAGGTTCTTGTTGCCGATGGACTCGACGACCTCGTCGCGGAACGCGCGGATCGACAGGTCCTGCTCCTGCGCCTGGTAGTCGGTCGCCGCGCGGGAGACGGCCTCCTTGTCCAGCGGACGGCCGTCGAGCTCCCACTTCTTGCGACCGCCGTCGAGCAGCTTCACGGCGGTGTGGCCGTACAGCTTGAAGTACCAGTACGCGTAGGCCGCGAACCAGTTGTTGTTGCCGCCGTACAGGATGACGGTGTCGTCGTTGGAGATGCCCTTGGCGGACAGGAGCTTCTCGAAGCCCGCGCGGTCCACGAAGTCGCGGCGGACCGGGTCCTGGAGCTCGTTCTTCCAGTCGACCTTCACCGCGCCGGGGAGGTGGCCCCCGTCGTAGGCGGTGGTGTCCTCGTCGACCTCCACGAACACCACACCGGGCGTGTCGAGGTTCTCCTCGGACCAGGCGGCCGAGACCAGGACGTCTTCACGGCTCATCGGAGCTGCTCCTGTTTCTAGTTCCGTCTTACTGGGGGCGGGCGAGAGCTGGGGCGTAGCGGCGCAGGAGCAGGAACATCTCGCAGCCCAGGCACAGGCCGAGCGCGGCGTTGAGCAGCGCGGCGACCAGCGCGGCGGACGTGGCGACCACTCCGAGCGCGGTGAGACCGGTGGCGTACCCGATCGTGCCCACCAGGGCGAAGACGAACCCGACACCCTGCGCGAACCGCAGCGGGGCGGCTTCCTCGCGTTCGGTGGTCGGCTTGATCCTCGGCTGGACGGCGAACCGGTAGACGTGACCCCACGGGTTGAGCTTGAGCGAGATGAACGCGCACAGGCCGAACAGCACGGTCTGCGCGGCGAGCAACCGCCACGACCCGGTCAGCAGCACCACCGCGAGGATGGCGGTGGTGATCCAGGCGCTGAAGCGCGGACCTCGCGGGTCCACGGGGGCATCTTTCGGCACGGCGACCTCCTGACGGTGACATGACTGGGCAGTCCGTCTTCAGGCGGTGTTAGGGGTAGTCGCATACGCCCGTCAAGGGCGTCCGACCACCGGGATTCCGCCCGGTCAGTCCATCGCGCGACACAGGCTGCTGCGGACGCGGCAGAGGTCAACCGCGAGTCGCTTGGTCAGCAGCTTGTTCATGCGGACGAGGGTAGCCGCTCGTTCCTCCTGTCGGGAGTGGCGTCCACAACGTGGGAGTTCCCAGGTTCACCCGATCGGTCGAGGTAGGTAAGGGCGTAGCGCCGCAAGAAGCGTGTCCCGTTTCGGGACGCCTCCGACGCGCAGCAACTCGGTCCCGGACGCGTCCAGCGCGAGGGTCGTCGGGGTGCGCAGCACGCCCAGTCCGGCGGCTACCTCGGGCTGGTTCGTCACGTCGAGTTCCACGTGCCGGAGACCGTCGGTGCGGCCGGCCAGGTCCGCCAGCAGGACGCGGGTGTGCCGGCACGGCGCGCAGAACGTGGTGGAGATCTGCACCAGCGTTACGGGGTCGGCCGGGTCGAGCAGTTCGCGCACTGGCTCCGGCAGGTCCGCCCGGTGCTCGGACACCCGCACCTTCCCGTTGCGCGCCTTCAACATCACGCCGATCACGACCGTGAGCGCCACGGCGGCCAGCAGCGCCCACACACCGGTCATCGGACTCCGCCTTCGTCGAGCGGGATGTCGTTGATGGTGCCCTCCACGGTCAGGGCCCCGCTTTCCACCCTGACCGCCGTCGGCGTCACAGTGAAGGGCAGCGCGCCCGGGTTGATGGTCACGCTCAACGCGTTCTTCACCACCCGCAGCACCTCGTTGAGGCCCGCCAGCGACGTGTCGTCCAGCTCCACGTCCGTGACACCGACCGCCAGCTGTCCCTCGACCAGGGTGACCGTGCCGTACGCGGTGATCCGGATCTTGCGGCCGGCCACGGTGGTGTTGCCGCTGAGCTTCACGGCGGCCTTGGTCGGGTCCGGCTTCGCGGGCTTGGGCGTCGGCGTCGCCTCGGGGCGGGTGTCCGGCTCGATCGCCATGTCGGTGAACGGCGTGACCGTGTTCACCAGCCGGTTCAGGTCCTGCGCCTTGATCTTGACGCTGCCCTTCACCTGGTCGATCCGGGCGTCCCGGGTGTTGCCCGCCAACAGGTCCGACAGGCCGATCCGGGTGTGGTAGAGGTTCGCCCGGATCTCCAGGTCGCGCAGCGAGTCGCGCACCGGCACGCCGGTCGCGGTGATCTCGATGTCCCGGTAGTCGCCGGACAGCGCCTGGAGGATGAACGGGAACCCGTTGATCCGCACGGTCGGGTCCTCGGTGAGCTCGAACTTGTCCCGCATCCGCTGCGCGACCTGGTACTCGCCCATCGCCGCGAGCCCGAAATCGGCCGCGACCAGCACACCCACCACCACCAGTCCGGCGATGATCAGCTTGCGGCCCCGGGTCGGGCGGGGTTTGGTCGGGCTGGCGGAGGTCATCTGCTCCCTCACGAGGGCTGGTTGGTCGAACGGTCGAGCCAGGTCGCGATCCGGTCTACCAGAGCCGGCGTCATCGCGGACTCCGCGTGGCGGATCCGGGGTTCCAACCACAGCTCGGCGGTGCCGCCCGCCGCCCGATGCAACGCGGTGGCGTGCGCGGGGGCGAAGTAGTGGTCGTCCTCACCGTGCACGATGAGCAGCGGCGTGGGTGTGATGCGGTGCACCACCTCCAGCGGGCTCTGCGGCGTGATCCGCCACGGCGGGGCGAGCCGGACGCCCAGCGCGCGGGCCGCGAGCCGGCCGTGCGGCTGCTCCAGCAGCCAGTGCACCCGGCGCATGGCCGCCGTGTCGCGCACCCACCAGCGGGACGGGCTGCTGACGGCGGCGACCGCGTCCGGTCGGTCGGCGTGCAGGGCGGCGTGGCGCAGCGCGACGGACGCGCCCATGGAGAACCCGACGGTCGCCACGCGGCGGTACCCGAGGGTGCGGGCCAGCGCGACACCGGCCGCCAGGTCGTGGATCTCGGCGCTGCCGACGGACGACCGGCCGTCCGACCGGCCGTGGCCCCGGAAGTCCAGCGCGACCACGCCGCCGTGCCGGGCGAACCGGTCCAGGACGCGGGCGACGAACGGCTTCCGGACGTGGTTGGTGAAGCCGTGGCCGACGACGAACGCGAGGTCCGTCACGGACAGTGCCGAGGTCAGGTGCACGCCGTGTAGGCGGACGCCGTCGTGTGACACAGAGGTAACAGGCGTGACGTCTGGGGAAACTACTGTGACGCTGTCCGCCTGACCTGGGTCTTTCGTGGTGAGCACCGGTATCGTCTCCGTCATCCGCAGGCAACGGGGCCCGGTCACCGTACTTCGCGCTGTCGGATCGGTGGCCAGACACCGGCCGAACAGGAGGGCCCGCGATGAGCATCGACGTGCTGCTGCTGACCACCGACTCCGATCCCGAGGCGGTGCTGCCCGCGCTGTCGCTCCTCCCGCACGAGGTGCGCCCGCTGCGGCCGGAGGTGTCCGCGCTGCTCGAAGCAGGCCCGCACGACATCGTCCTGGTGGACGCCCGCACCGACCTGGTGGCCGCGCGCGGCCTGTGCCGACTGCTGGACTCCAGCGGCGTGGACGTGCCGGTGGTGGCGGTCGTCACCGAGGGCGGGCTGGTCGCGGTGAACTCGGACTGGAGCGTGGACGAGATCCTGCTGCCGACGTCCGGCCCGGCCGAGGTGGACGCCCGGCTGCGGCTGGTGCGGTCCCGGCGCGGCGCGACCCGGCCCGACGGCGACGGCTCGATCCAGCTCGGCGAGCTGGTCATCGACGAGGCCACCTACACCGCCCGGCTGCGCGGCCGGCCGCTCGACCTGACCTACAAGGAGTTCGAGCTGCTCAAGTACCTGGCGCAGCACGCGGGGCGGGTGTTCACCCGTGCCCAGCTGCTCCAGGAGGTGTGGGGCTACGACTTCTTCGGCGGCACCCGCACCGTGGACGTCCACGTGCGACGGCTGCGCGCCAAGCTCGGGCCCGAGCACGAGTCGCTGATCGGGACCGTGCGCAACGTGGGCTACAAGTTCGTCCGGCCGCCCCGTCCCGGCTCCGCTCGGCGGGTCGAAGTCGAGGCGGAGACCACTGTGGACGACACGGAGCTGTTGTTCCGTGCTTGATTGCCTCGACTCCGCCGAGGCGGGCGAGATCGCCTGAAAGTCGATCTCGCGTGGTGGTCACCTGGAGGGCCGGCCAAGTAGTTTCGTGGTGTGGAATCGACGTGGTTCGAAGAGCTGTCGCAGGAGCAGGCCGACGAGGTGACCGACCTGCTCGGTGCGGCCGAACGCGCCGACGGCGTCGCACCCGTCGGTGAAGCGGTCGTCCTGAGGCTGCGTCCCGGGGCGAAGGGCAGCAACCACCTGCTGGTCCGGGACGGCGACGCGCTGGCCGGCTACCTGCACCTGGACCTGTTCGGCGACGCCGACGACAACAAGGTCGCCGAGCTGGCCGTCCACCCCGACCACCGGCGCAAGGGCGTGGGCTCCGCGCTGGTCGAAGCCGTCGCGCAGCGCGCCGAAAGGCTGCGGATCTGGGCGCACGGCGGGCGTCCCGGCGCGGAGGGCCTGGCCGCGAAGCTCGGCTACCGCAAGGTCCGCGAGCTGCTGCGGCTGCGCCGGCCGTTGGACGACACGCTGCCCGAGCCGGTGCTGCCCGAGGGCGTCTCGCTGCGCGCGTTCGTGCCCGGCCGGGACGAGGCGGCCGTCGTCTACGTCAACCACCGGGCGTTCTCCTGGCACCCCGAGCAGGGCGCGATGAGCATCGAGGACGTGCGGGACAAGGAGCAGGAGCGCTGGTTCGACCCCAACGGCTTCCTGCTCGCCGTCGACGACCAGGAACGGCTGCTGGGCTTCCACTGGACCAAGGTGCACACGCCGGAGCTGGGCGAGGTGTACGTGGTCGGCGTCGACCCGGACGCGCAGGGCGGCGGTCTGGGCAAGGCGCTGACCCTGGCCGGGCTGGCGCACCTGAGGCGTTCGGGGTCACGCGAAGTGATGCTCTACGTAGAATCCGACAACGCTCCGGCGCTGGCCGTGTACAACCGGTTGGGATTCACCCGATGGGATTCGGACGCCCAGTACACCAAGTAGTGACAAACCCATCACGCCGCGCAAACGTGCAGGTCACGGTGCCACCCGATTGGCGGTGTCACTAGTCACCTCCCGCGTGGAGTTCACCTTCCGTTCATCTGCTACTGGGCGCTTGTCCACCAACGCTGCCTACCGTCCGTGTCGAGCGGCGAGGTTCGCCGCGTCGATTTCCGCTTCCGTTAGGTGGAGGACCCAGGTGAAGACCAAGCAGCACGGTGCCGTCGTCGGCCTGATCGCGGCCGGTGCGCTTCTGCTCACCGCATGTGGCAGCGACAAGAACACCGGCTCGGGCAGCACGACGACGAGCGCGGGGTCCGGTGTCGCCGTCGAGTGCGGTGGCAAGTCCAAGCTGAACGCCGAAGGCTCCTCCGCCCAGAAGAACGCGATCGACACGTTCATCCAGGCTTACCAGCAGAAGTGCTCGGGCGCCGACCTGGCCTACAACCCGAACGGCTCCGGCGCGGGCGTCAAGCAGTTCAACGCCGGCCTGGTGGACTTCGGCGGCTCGGACTCCCCGCTGTCCAAGGACAAGGGCGAGGTCGAGGCGGCGGCGAAGCGCTGCGCGACGAACCCGGCGTGGCACCTCCCGCTGGTGTTCGGCCCGGTCGCCCTCGGCTACAAGCTGGAGGGCGTCAAGGACCTGGTGCTCAACGGCGACGTCTCCGCCAAGATCTTCAACGGCACCATCAAGAAGTGGAACGACCCGGCCGTCGCGGCGCTGAACAAGGGCGCGACCCTGCCGGACAAGGACATCAAGGTCGTCTTCCGCTCGGACGAGGCCGGCACCACCGACAACTTCCAGAAGTACCTGAAGATCGCCTCCAAGGGCGCGTGGACCCAGGGCGACGGCAAGCAGTTCAAGGGCGGTGTCGGCGAGGGCAAGGAGAAGTCCGCCGGTGTCGCGCAGGCCGTCGCCTCCGTGGACGGCGCCATCACCTACGTCGAGCTGTCGTTCGCGCAGGACAACAAGCTGTCGATCGCCAAGATCGACGCGGGCCAGGGTGCGGTCGAGCTGACCAACGAGACCGTGGGCAAGGCCATCGACGGCGCGAAGATCAAGGGTGAGGGCAACGACCTCGTCCTGGACCTCGACTCGATCTACGGCACCACCGCCTCCGGCGCGTACCCGCTGCTGCTGGCCACCTACGAGATCGTCTGCTCGAAGGGCTACGACGCCGACACCGCGAAGGCCGTCAAGGCGTTCCTCACGGTCGCGGCCACCGACGGCCAGGCGGGTCTGCCGGACGCGGGCTACGCTCCGCTGCCCAAGGCCTTCCAGGACAAGGTGCTGACCGCCATCAAGGCGATCGCCTGATCCGGCCGGCACACTCCCTGCCAACGCTGTAGCGATGAACGACCGCACTGTGGTCGAGCCCCCCACGGGCACCGGAACCCCCGGTGCCCGTGAGGGCGTTCCGGCCGCTCGATCCGACTCGGAGGCTCCGATTCCCCCGACCACGGAAGCCGATCAGAAAGCACCTCACGTCCGGCCGGGTGACCGGATCTTCCGTGGCCTCGCCAGCGGTTCGGGCATCTTCATCGTGGTCCTCATCGGGGCCATCGGCCTGTTCCTGCTGCTCCAGGCCATCCCGTCGCTCGCGCTGGACCAGGTCAACTTCCTGACCAGCCGCGAGTGGTCCACGGGCGATGTCAACAACATGCGGTACGGCATCCTGGACCTGCTCCTGGTCACCGTGATGTCCTCCGCGTTCGCCCTGATCATCGCGATGCCGATCGCCCTGGGCATCGCCCTGTTCCTCACCCAGTACGCGCCGCGCCGGCTCGCCCGGCCGTTCGCCTACATCGTCGACCTGCTGTCCGCCGTGCCGTCGATCATCTTCGGCCTGTGGGGCCTGTTCGTGCTCGGGCCGGTGCTCACGCCGATCGCGACGTGGCTCCAGGACAAGCTGGGCTTCATCTTCCTGTTCAGCGAGGGCAACGTCAGCATCGAGCTCGGCGGCACCGTGTTCACCGCCGGCATCGTGCTGGCCGTGATGGTGCTGCCGATCATCACCGCGGTCAGCCGCGAGGTGTTCGACCGCACGCCGCCCACCCACATCGAGGGCGCGATCGCGCTCGGCGCGACCAAGTGGGAGGTCGTGCGCACCACCGTCCTGCCGTTCGGCAAGGCGGGCTACGTGAGCGCGTCCATGCTGGGTCTGGGCCGGGCGCTGGGCGAGACCATCGCGCTGATGATCATCCTGAGCGGTCCGTCGACGCCGTTCGGCTGGAGCCTGTTCGACGGCGGCGCGACCTTCGCGTCCAAGATCGCGCTGGCCGCGCCGGAGTTCAACGACCCGAAGTCGGCGGGCGCGTACATCGCAGCCGGCCTGGTGCTGTTCGTGCTGACCTTCGTGGTCAACGCCATCGCCCGGTCGATCGTCGCCGGTCACAAGGAGTACGAATGACGACCGACACGGCGGACCTGAACCGCCTCGCGACGCCCCCGACGTTCCAGAGCGTCAGCACCGGCCGCAAGGTCAAGAACGGGATCGCGACCGCGCTGGTGTACCTGGCGTTCGCGGTCGCCATCGTGCCCCTGGTGTGGGTGCTGTACACGGTGATCCAGCGCGGCCTGCCGGTCGTGGTGAACCTCGACTGGTGGCAGAAGTCGCTGTCCGGCCTGCTGTCCCGGCAGCACGGCGGCGGCGCGTACCACGCCATCTTCGGCACCATCGTGCAGGCGCTGGTGTGCGGTCTGATCTCGGTGCCGATCGGCCTGTTCGTGGCGATCTACCTGGTCGAGTACGGCGGCCGGACCAAGCTGGCGCGCGCCACCACGTTCATGGTCGACATCCTGACCGGTGTGCCGTCCATCGTGGCCGCGCTGTTCGTGTACACGCTGTGGATCACCACGTTCGGCTTCGGCCGGAGCGGTTTCGCGGTGTCCCTGGCGCTGGTGCTGCTGATGGTGCCGGTGATCGTGCGGACCACCGAGGAAATGCTCAAGATCGTGCCGGACGAGCTGCGTGAGGCGTCCTACGCGCTGGGCATCCCGAAGTGGAAGACGATCGTCAAGATCGTCATCCCGACGGCGCTGTCGGGCATCCTGACCGGCATCATGCTGGCGCTGGCCCGCGTGATGGGCGAGACCGCGCCGGTGCTGGTGCTGGCCGCGTACGCGCCGTTCATCAACTACAACCTGTTCGACGGCCCGATGGCGTCGCTGCCGCTGCTCATGACGACCGAGCGGAACAACCCGACGGACGCGGGCTTCGAACGGATCTGGGGTGCGGCGATCACCCTGGTCCTCATCATCACCGTGTTCAACCTGCTGGCGACCGCGATCTCGCGGTGGCTGGCCCCGAAGACCAAGTGAGCGGGCGGTTATGGCCAAGCGCATCGACGTGAAGGACCTCAACCTGTTCTACGGCAAGTTCCACGCCGTGGACGGAGTCTCGCTTGCCGTGCCGCCGAAGAACGTGACCGCGTTCATCGGCCCCTCCGGTTGCGGCAAGTCCACCGTGCTGCGGTCGCTCAACCGCATGCACGAGGTGGCCCCCGGCGCCCGGGTGGAGGGCAAGGTGCTGCTGGACGGCGAGGACATCTACGCCTCCGTGGTCGACCCGGTGCAGGTCCGGCGCACCATCGGCATGGTGTTCCAGCGCCCCAACCCGTTCCCCACGATGTCGATCCGGGACAACGTGGTGGCGGGCCTGAAGCTGGCGGGCGAGCGGAACCGGAAGAAGCTCGACGAGGTGGCCGAGCGCTCGTTGCGCGGGGCGAACCTGTGGAACGAGGTCAAGGACCGGCTCGACCGGCCCGGTGGCGGCCTGTCGGGTGGTCAGCAGCAGCGGCTGTGCATCGCGCGGGCGATCGCCGTGCAGCCGGACGTGCTGCTGATGGACGAGCCGTGCTCGGCGCTGGACCCGATCTCCACGCTGGCGATCGAGGACCTGATCACGGAGCTGAAGAAGGAATACACGATCGTCATCGTCACCCACAACATGCAGCAGGCGGCGCGGGTCAGCGACCAGACCGCGTTCTTCAACCTGCTGGGTGTCGGTCAGCCCGGTCGGCTGATCGAGGTGGACGACACGGAGAAGATCTTCTCCAACCCCAGCCAGAAGGCGACCGAGGACTACATCTCGGGCCGCTTCGGCTGAGTTTCGGGCGCTCGCGGGTTCCGGGGCCCTCACGCTGTCGGCGTGAGGGCCCCTCGCGTTGGGTCGAGTGGTCCCCGTCACCCGGGTGGGGGTCTGCCAGGCGTGATGGGTGGGCCGGGGAACCGGGCGGATTCGAGCATCGTCATAGTCAGGACATGTTCTGACGTGCGCGGTACCGTGCTGGTAGGGAATCGCTTGATCGCAGGGGGTAACCGTGGTGCCGGCTGAGGGAGCGTGGAGCGCTCGGTCCATGCAGGCCATGACGGCTAACATGCAGGGGCTCAAGCAGGCGGCGGAGTCCGGCTCGTTCGCCATCAGCCAGTCCGGCGCGGAGGCGTACATCAAGGCCATCGAGGACGCGGAGTTCGAGCTGAACACGCTGGGTGTCGAGCTCTACAAGCTTCAACAGGACACCAAGCTCGGCACCAGTCCAGATGCCCAGGCGATGAGTCGCTACAACGTGGAGAGCGCGAAGGGCGGTGGCGGTACGACCGGCATCGTGCCCGCGATCGAGCAGTTGAAGACCGCGCTCCTCGATGCCAAGGCTGCGCTGCGCAAGGCGATCGAGAACTACCGCCAAGTCGATGACGCTGCCGCGAACAGCCTCAAGACTTACTGAGATGGGATTTCAGTTGGCCAGGAACCTGGTGATCCGTTCGGTACTGCCAATCGCCGTGGTCGGTCTGGTGTTGGCCGGCTGCACGTCGAAGACCCCCGGAGAGGCATCGTCGAGCGGTGGTGCGACCACCACAACAACGTCTGCGGCACCCACCACCACGTCTGCATCGTCCGGCGGTGACAAGCTGGCAAACTTCGACCCCTGTGCCGAGTTGAATGCTGTCGCGAGCCAGTTCTCGCTGACCCGTGTCGAGAAGAAGAGCGCTGAACACTGCGCGGCTCGTTGGGGACAGACGACGACGGCTGTGGGCATCATCGTGTTCCCCTCGCTCGGGGTCACCGATGTGGTTCCCGGCGCGAACACGACGACCACCGACACCAAGGTCGGCTCGCGCCAGACGAAGCGCCTCGAAAAGGCGACGACCACCACGGACTGCGCGTTCGCGGTGGAGGTCACACCCAAGTCGAGGGTCGACTTCTTCGCATCGACCACCGGATCCTCCAGCGAGGCGTGTGACGTCGCGAAGCAGTTGGCCGAAGCCGTCGAACCGAAGCTGCCCAAGTAAGTCAGGAGTCAACGTCGTGGCACCGCCTAACTCTCAGCAGCAGAACCCCAACGCCCAGAAGGTCGTCTACGCGGGGCAGACCGACGCCGAGCTGCGTGCTGAGTACGACCGGGCGGTAAGAGAGAACCCCGGCTTCTTCGGCCGGTTCACCACGATCGACGACTACCTGCGCTGGAAGGTGCAGTCCGCCCAGAACCAGCAGCACCAGCAGCAGGAACTGGAGCAGGTGGTCGAGACCTACCGACCGCCGATGTCGTCCGCGGGCTCCTTCTACATGGGGTACCCGCACGAGCAGCTCAAGACCATGGTCACCGACAACATGTCGCCCGGCACGGCCAACGAGCAGGGCGAGGCGTGGACCAAGATCGGCAACACGCTGGTCGACCTCCAGAACAACCTGTCCAAGGCGACCGAGACCAGCAAGGGCGCGTGGCAGGGCACGGCCGCCTCCGCGGCCCAGGGCTATTTCACCAACATGGCCACCTGGTCCGGCGACGCCGCGCAGGGCGCGCAGCTGACCGGCAACAAGCTCTACGAGCAGAGCCAGGCGGCCGACACGGCGAAGTCGAGCATGCCGGAGCCGGTCCAGTTCAGCACGGCCGACGCGTACAAGATGTTCTTCTCCGAGCCCAACCCGTTCAAGTGGGCCGACACGATCGACAAGATCGAGCAGAAGTTCGAGGAGAAGCAGCAGGCGCACGAGCGGGCGGCCGAGGTCATGACGACCATGTCGACCAGCTTCCAGGAGTCCGGCTCGACGATGCCCGCGTTCTCCCCGCCCCCGTCGATGGAAGGCTCGGGCGGCGACCCGAACAACCCGAACAATCCCAACAACCCCAACCAGCCGGGCATCGGCGGACGTCCGTCCATTCCGAACGGTCCGGACGGCGGCACGGGCGTCACCGGCATCCCCGGACCCGGCGGCACGGGCGGCACCGGCACGGGTGGCACCGGTGGCAACACCAACCAGTCGGGCTGGACCCCGGGCGGCAACCCCGGTCTGCCGGGTCCCGGCCCAGGCCCCGGCGGCGGTGGCGGCGGT